>JAWOHC010000421.1:0-25305 GCA_046496275.1 Gillisia sp. | reverse complement strand
GGCCTGCTTGAAAAAATCTCCTGGCTAATCAATTTTATGGCCTTTTTCAGTATACTTACAGGGATTATCGTTCTTTTAGGCGCGGTAAGGACCAGTAAATATCAACGAATAAAAGAAAGTGTGCTACTAAGAACTTTAGGAGCCAAAAGCGATCAGATTTTGAAGATTCTTGCGTTGGAATATTTATACCTAGGGGCTTTGGGAGCCTTGTCTGGTATCCTTCTATCGCTTATAAGCAGCCAGATGCTGGCCTGGTTCTTATTCGATTCCCCATTCATACCTTCCTGGATACCATTCCTGGTGTTGTTCCCGGGGATTGTGTTGTTGGTATTGATAATTGGGTTATCAAATAGCAGAAGTGTTATTACGAGTCCGCCGCTGGAGGTTTTAAGAAAGGAAAGTTCATAAATTGAAAAACGCCCTATATGGGCGTTTTTCAATTTATGAACTTTCGTTGAGACGCCCTACACGGGCGTCTTAACCGTGACGCCATTTAGGGCGTCTCTAATGTTAATGCGGTAATTTTTTACGGATAAGACCGTAGAGGAATGTTCCTCCCAATGCACCTACTAAAACCACTAAAATAGAAACGTATCCTGCTCCAATAAGGGTATAAATAGGTCCGGGACAAGATCCGGCAAGCGCCCAACCAAGACCAAAAAGGATTCCTCCATACATATAACGGCTAAAACTTTTATCCTTTGGAGTAAAAGTGATAGGCTCTCCATAAAAGGATTTTACATTATTCTTTTTGATAAGCCATACACCCAGCACTCCCAGGAACAAGGCAGAACCTATGATTCCGTACATATGAAAGGATTGAAACTGAAACATTTCATAAATTCTAAACCAGGAAGCCGCTTCCGACTTGTACATCACTATTCCAAAAAATATACCTATAAATAAATATGCTATTGTTCTTCTCATCTTAAAAAATTAAAGGAAATAAAAGATGGATCATAACCAATCCACCAATAAAAAATCCAATTACCGCTATAAGTGAGGGCAATTGTAAATTACTTAGCCCTGAAATAGCATGACCAGAGGTACAGCCTCCTGCATATCTGGAACCAAATCCTATCATTAAACCTCCGCCTAATAATATCAATAATGATTTTATGCTGGTAAATGCTTCCATACCAAATAACTGTTCCGGCAAATAGGTAGCTCCTGCATTTTCAAAACCCAATCCTTCCAGGGTTGCTATAGTATCGGGATTAATGGCCACAGAGGGGTCATTAGTTAAAACATGAGCCCCCAGGAATCCGCCAATGATTGCTCCCGCAACTACTACCAGGTTCCATCGCTGCGATTTCCAGTCGAAATCGAAAAAATCGGCTTTTTTACCTGCGCCTCCAATAGTACACATGGTCCTTAAATTTGAAGACATTCCAAACTGTTTATCCACAAATAGCAGCAAAAACATTATTAAGGCAATTAAAGGGCCCGCAACATACCAGGGCCAGGGTTCAAATATCCAATTCATAGAAGTTCTTTTTTTTTGAGATGCAAAGAAATCATTTAATATTAATTCCTACAGTAACAAAAGTTACATTATTATTTTCGTTTAAAAAAAAAGTTTGAATTTCTATGCAAACAGTTTTTCTTTTAAGCCTAATTTGACAAAATCCATAGTAGTTTCAGACTTTCTAAAAATCAAAATTAGTAACAAAGTTAAGCTGATTAAAATTGCTTTTATTAAATACGCTTTGAGCATCTAAACTTTTACTATTATCCCGATAAACCCAAAGTAAATCAAAACTTAAACCTTCCAGAAAACCATGTACCTTATAAGTTATATGTGTATTTACCTGAAAAGATTCCTCTACATTATATTTATTGAACTCAAGAACAGCTGTTTCGGGCCCTGTGAGTTGCTGAATTTCCAACCCCAGATGAAGGTCTGGTTTTGGAATGGTGTACTCCCCTTTCAAGGTGAAAACATCTGTATTTCCAAGACCTTCTAAACGGGATCTGGAAATGGAGGTGAAAAAATGATCCCTTCCTAATTCCTTCGGAAATAAAAACCTTCCCGTATCGAATGCATGGGTATATGCAATACCCAATTTCCAGCCAGCCTGTTTCCAGCTCAATTGAGTACTTAAAACCTGTCCGTTTTCATCGGGTTGTATATAGCGATGTTCATAAGGAAGCTTTTCAGAATAAGAAAATGGCGACTGATATACATATTGCAATCCAAGGTTAAAGCTGTTTAGATCATATCCCACTTCAGTCCAGAGGGTATTCATCATCTTATCCAAATAAAAATCATATACATCTAAATGGAGGTTGTTTTTTTTGAAACGGTAATTAAAGATCCCAATCCCGGAAGAAGGGTAAAATTCGTGATATTCAGCTAATTCCCCATTGGGTTGAAAACCATTATAAAACAATCCCATGCCTTCCTCAAAGTTAAACCACTCTGTAGTGGCTCTGGGGGAAACTCCATTTAACCACCCAAGGTTCACCTGGTGAAAAGTGTGAAAATTTAAATGAGCCCATGCTCCCCGATGCGCAAAAGGCTTCATGCGGCCGTCACTATGGTTAAGCAATGGGGTGTATTCCGTTTCTATCTTTCCGTAGGTGATATAAGAATCCCCAAACCGATACCGGATAAATAATTCCTCCAGCCTATCGAGATCCGTGAAATTCCCCTTATTTAAAACATCATAAAGTTCATATTCCCATTTTGCGTTTTTTCCGGTGATAGGATCTTCAATTCCAAGATCACTGCCAAAGGTTTTATAGGTAAAAATCCCTTTTACGCCAATTTCAAAACCTTTATAATTTCCGGTTGTAAATCCTACAGCACCGCCTGTGGCATTGGTATAATACCCCTTTAAGTCGCCCCGGTTTATGGTATTCATGAAATAATTTCGGAAATGTCCATGAAAATCTGCATCCCGGAAGATGTCCTTAAGCTGTGAAATTTCCTCATTGCCAGATTTACTGTGTTCCTGTGCATACAGGGTTAAATTAAAACTTAACCATATAATTATAAAATACCAGGTAGTCAATTTCATTTTTATATTTTTTGAAGAAATTTTAATTACAAAACTCTTTAAAATGCTTCTTAATCTCTGTAACAAGTGTTACGCTTACATAAAAGAAAATATAAAGCCAATTTCCCAAATGACCTTAAACCCTATGTAACAATTGTCACATTCAAAGAAGCCATGAATCCCTATATTTGGCACCGAATGAACTTAAAGTCTAATATAGCTATATTTTTTGTGGTGGTTTTCTTCGGAAAATCCCTGATGATGGATACCAATTTTTTGGCAAGCATTCTTGATACCAAAGAAATAGTTTATATAAATCCATTTTGTGAAAACAAGAAAGCTGATATGTTTGAGAATGGAAGCACCCAGGACTTTAACCACGCTTCAAACGTCTTAATCATCCCAATAGATTCTTATTGTAACGCTCCTTTTCAGTTCCAGCTATCCGGGTGGACACTCCCCGAGGTGAAAACCAATTACCAGCGTTATAATTATACCTCTCCAGAATTTTTTGAAACCTTCAGCGATAAATTTTATCCTCCCCCACAAGTTTAATAGACTCTGAATTTTGAGTAGCAATTTTCTATATACCACACAGAAAGTAACTGCCGTTTCATCCATTATTTTTGTGATGAACGAAAACCTTTCAGAAAAATTAGCTCAATTACCCGGGAGTAAACCCTTGAGGTATTTAAAAGGAAGAAATTTCACCCATAATCAAATTACGGTGGGGTTAAATAATTCAATCTATTATAGCTTATGACAGCCAAAATAATGGTTACACAACGATCAGTGATGATCTTCAGAATGATGCTAAGCGGGATTTTCCTTGTTGCAGGTTTCAATCATTTAATGAATGTGGAAGGAACGGTCGCCAAATTGGATCAGGCCAGTTTTAAAGGCATGGCCTATCTTATTGGGAACCCCGAATACTTAATTATTATCTCCGGAATAGTAATGCTGGTTGCCGGAATCGGACTTTTTTCCGGGTTTAAAACCCGGTTGGTCGCTCTAATACTAGCGTTGGTATTAATTCCAATCACGATTTCTGTTCAAGTAGGACAGTTGAATTCCCTGGGACCGCTTTTTAAGAATATAGCAATCCTGGGCGGACTACTATTTTTTATATTAAACGATTTTAAAACAACAAACCAATGAAAACACTATTTTTAAGCAGCTTTGCACTATTTTTTGCTTTAACCACATTACAGGTTAATGCGCAAGTACAAGATCATTCTCATGATAAGAACAATTATGTTGTGCTTACCAAGAAAGTAGACCAGTTAAAACCTATACTACTTACCGCTGAAGCCCTTGCGCTGGAAGACGGAGAGCGTTTTGGGGATTTTCAGGTCATTGTTTGCGGGCAGGACATTTCACAATTAACCGATGCAGATAAGATGAAAGACTTTGTAGCTCAAGCTGAAAAAGCTGGAGTACACCTGGTAGCCTGCGGATTTTCCCTGAATAAATTCAAAGTTGATCGCAAGGAAATTCCACAGGAAATGGAAATAGTTGAAAATGGCATTTTACACGATTTTCAACTTCAGAAAAAAGGATATTACAGTTTAGGACTTTAGAAAAATAAAAAAAATGAAAACACTTAAAACAGCATTATTTATAGGATTGGGAATCTTTGGAATTACATTACTAGGTTCCTGTCAGGACAAGAAATCCGATGGAAACCTAACAGGTAATGGCCAGGATACCTTGCGTATCACCCTTTTGCAAACCGCCGATATTCACGGTCAATTAGATCCGCATCCCGAATTATTCTGGGAAAATGACAGCATTGTATTCAAAACACGCGGTGGGATGGCGAACATTAAAACATTGTTTGATGAAGAACGTGCTAAAAACCCTAACCGTACCATTATTATAGATGGTGGGGATCTTATCCAGGGAAGTGGCTATGCAGCTCTTTCTAAAGGAGATATTTTTCCGGAGATTGTGAAGAATATGAATTACGATTTGCTTATTCCCGGTAATTGGGAAGTGGTTTATGGCAAAACTTCTATGATGAATGTTTTAAATGCCTATGATACTCCTGTAATTGCGGAGAACATGTATCACGAAGAAACAGGAGAGCGGCTTTTTCCTCCCTATTGGATTAAAGAGATAGAAGGAGTGAAATTAGGGTTTATTGGGGTTAATGATCCGGATGTTCCAATTCGTCAAAACCCGATCTTTAGTGAGGGAATGACTTTTAGCGGGTTGGATGACAATGTCCTGAAGCTTATTGACGAGGTTAAAAATGAAAAAAAGGTACAAGCACTCTTCCTGGTAACCCATATGGGAATTTTTAAGCAGGTGGAACTTGCCAATAATGAAATGGCTAAAGATGTAGATTACATTTTGGGGAATGATACCCACGAAAGGGTACGTCAACCCATCGAGGGAAAATATGCTAAAGTAACCGAACCGGGTGCTTTTGGATCATTTGTAGGGAAATTAAACCTGTATTTTGTAGATGGTAAAATTGTAAAGGACGATTATGAACTCATGGATGTAGATCCAGAGAAATATGCAGCAGATCCTAAGATCCAGGCACTGGTAGACAAAGCAAAAGCACCTTACAAAGAGCATCTTGAAACTGTTGTAGGTTACACCACTACCCCAATTTATCGCTATTTAACCGTTGAAAATCCAATGGATAATATGATTACCGATGCAGCCCGCTGGAAAACCGGTGCAGACATCGCTATCTCAAACGGATTTCGATTTGGAAACCCAATAGTTCCGGTAGATGGAAAACCGGAGCCCATTACGCGAGCAAATTTATGGAACTTACTTCCTGTTAATGAAAAGGTGAAAACAGGAAAAGTTACCGGAAAGCAAATTAAAGATTGGCTGGAGAGGGAAATGCACAATGCCTTTGCCCAAAACCCAACCGAACGATTTGGTGGTTGGTTGGTGCGTTTCTCAGGGATGGAAGTAGATTTTAATAGTCAGGCTCCAAAAGGAGAACGCGTAAACTCTGTTATCGTGAAAGGTGAAGAAATGAAGGATGATCAATATTACACCATTTCTGCCTGTGTTCGTCCCGGTGATCCGGAAGACAATTTATGTCGAATTCCCGGAGTGAAAGATGTTGAAGTAAAAGATTATACCATTCACGATGTGGTGGAGGAATACTTAAAAGTAAACTCCCCGATATCTCCAAAACTGGAAGGAAGAGCCTATTGCGACTATTTAGGTGAGTATTCATTTTCCACGGTTCCCGGAACAAATTATAAGTTCCAGTAAAACCCAGAGACACTATATTTATTCTCAAATAAAAAGCCCTGTGAAGTTTTAAACTTTACAGGGCTTCTTATTTTCTGTTGATGGAAAAAAATGATAATTCAATTATTCTCGAATTAACGTAGTACTATATCCAGTATCTAAAGGCACGGAGTTTATTTTTCACCTTTTATATTATCCCTTACGGGACATAGCTTCTCAAAACCCCATTCTACCGAATATATTATAAGTATTCAACTTTATCCGGAACATAAAAACGTACTATATAAACTCTTTACAATAACTACGTGTTATTTTTTTAAAGTTATTCCCTCCGCTTTTAGACTTGTAAATCCTTTTTTAGAATTAAAAACACTTGTAAAACCTTCCTTTATCATTAATTCTGAAGCTGCCGAACTTCTACCTCCTACTGAGCAATAGATTACATATTTTTCATCTTTCCCTAATTTTTTTATATCCAGCAAAAAATTTCGGTCATACATATCAATATTAATGGCATTTTCAACCATTCCTGATTCAAGTTCCCGTGGAGTTCTCACATCGATAATAATTAAATCCGGATTGTCCCTTATCATTTCCTTCACCTCCAAAGGTGTCAGACTACCACCGTTCTCGGTTGTAATACCGGGATCCTGACTATTATTTTTCGAAGCCAACTCCATGTTGTCTTTTGCATTTTGTTTACAGGAAACCGAAAGAAAGAGCAGACATATTAAAAAATATCGTGAGACGTATTTCATAGTACTAATTTCAAAAGTTAAAAGAAATTCTAATTAATTTGGCCAAGATAAAGGCTTAAAGTCAAAAAATAAAATAGTTTAAATAAGTTTGTGAATTTTCACAAACAATAACATTAGGGCAAGTTCAAAGGTATTTTTCTCCCGAAAATTTTGGAAGGAAAACACCTTTACAAATCTGCACTGAAATTATAAAAACCGGGACGTGCGCTACTAATTCAAAGAATTGAATTATTTGGTCTTTACAATATTATATTTCTTTTTATAATATTCAATAATGGGCGGAAACGGGCCATATTTATGCTGTTCTGCAGAAAAGCTATCCTCCCAGGGGCCGTATGGTGTGGAAACAGGTTTTAGTTTTTTGTCTGGAAAATCATTTTCTACTGAAGGTTTTAGGGGCCGGTCAAAGCTGTTGATATAAGCAGCAACATGATAAGCTTCTTCGTCGCTTAATTTGGGATTATCCCAGGTAGCTTCTTCAAAAGGCATATTTCCTTTAATGAATTCCGCAGCAGTAATCACTCTATGCATTCCCGCTCCGTGGTTATAACTATCTTCTCCCCCTAAAGGTGGATAGAGATACCCCTGAGCCAAAGTTGCAGCGCGCTGTCCTTCTCCGTTTTCACCATGACATACCAGACACTGTTTATTATAAATGTCCTTTCCTGTAGTAAGATTTGCCGCTACATCTGGTAGTTTTATAGAAGGGAACCCCTTAAATTCCGCTTCTTTATCTTTAGGAATATCTTCACTTAACCATTCCATATAAGCCACAATGGCCTTCATAGGCTTAGAGTCAACCGGCATTTTTTTACCATTCATACTCCGCTCCAAACAGCCATTCACCCTATCTTCTATAGTTCCTATTTTATTGCCCCGGGCACCAAATTGCGGAAATCTGTCTGTAACCCCTACCCAGGAACCCGAGCCGGCCTGAGTACCGTTTTTTAAATGACAATTCGTACACTTTAAATTATTTCCTGCATACCTCATGGATTCATCGGGAGTTTGGGGCCCCATTTGAGAAGGGGATTCCGAGACCAATAGAAAACCATACTGAACTTCCGGATTGATGAAATTTCTTAAAGGATCATTTAAGATGTCTTTTGGAGTCCAAAACTCATCCTCCCACTTATCCACCAAAAAATAGGTAGGATTGGAATTAAAATATAGCAAGCCCGTAAAAAGCACCACTATAAAAATAAGAATAGTCCCAAATAAAAAATATAGCGACTTGATAAATTTTTTAAACCTCTCCATTAAAATCCCTTTTATAATAACAATTTCCGAATATCCCTCTTGTAAAACTTAAACTTTTTTAGCGCAAAAGTGAACCGTTAATTTTTTGGTAAAGTATTCAGTTTGTTTTAAATACTTGGTAACAATTGTTACACTACAACGATATAGTTTTTAAAGCAAGTTTGACTGTTTAAAATCAGTAATGTCGGGTAAAGAATCAAGAACATTCGGCCTTTGGCGTATCTGCAAGAATCAATAATTTATTTTAATTTAATGATATACAATAAGTTAGTATTTATATTTTTCCGGAACACTTTAATTATCGTTAAAATAAAGTGTTCCGGGAAAATATGGTTTGTTTAAAAATTCCCACTGGAATGCCCAATGAATACGCGGTTTCAGCTTTCACAAAATGATTACCGGACAACAATGATTTTTTTAATAAATTTCATCTTAGGCCATGAAGCCTGGTAGTCTTCCAAAAAAACTAAAAAACAGATCAAGGTATAAAATTAACCTGTCAAAATTTTCCGGTAGCACAACTAATCATTGATTTTGCTTTGCTTACCACATTATTTTTAGCTCCCACAGGTGGATATCCAATAGCAGTTAGTTTTTGTTCCACCAAAATAATACTTGCTTCATCGGTATAGCCAAAATTAACCTGTAACCCGGGTATGTCCACCTCTACTTCTTCTATGTTATCGATTTCTGCCAATTTGGTTTTAATTGTACTGGCGCAACCACCGCATTTAAGATTTTGTATTTTAATGCTTGTTCTCATTGTATATTTTTATTTGAATTATTTTTAAATCAAATAAAGGAAGTCTTCTTTACGATGACTCCCTTTATTTTCAACCAATCAATTTATTCAGCTTTTTAGCGGTCTATTTCCCCATTCCATTCCAGCATACCACCTTGAAGGTTGTAGGTGTTTTTAAAACCCTGGGCATCCAAAACCTGGCAAGCCTGCCCGCTTCTGTTTCCACTTCGGCAATACATATAATAATTTTTATTTTTATCTAATTTACTCACCTCGTCCATAAAGGATTGCGGTTGCATAATATCTATAAGTTGCGCATTTTTAAGATATCCCGACTCATATTCTTCCCGGGTTCTCACATCTATAATTACCGCATCCTTATCTTCTGCCAATAAATTTCTCCACGCTACCTGTGCTATATTTTTCATATATAAGCTATCTTTCTTATTGGGCTCCCTGCAAATTGCAGGGAGTCCTTACTTTTATAATTATTCAGAAACAACTGGATTTTCCTTGGCCAACCATTCTTCGGTACCTCCGTAATAAACTTTCACATCTTTAACTCCGTGTTTTGCTAACATAGATTCAGCAATAGCAGCTCTGGCTCCACTCTGGCAATGAATTACAACTTGCTTATCGGTATCGATTTCATCGATATGATTCTGGATGGTACCTACAAAGATATTTTTAGCACCCTTGATATGGCCTTCTTTATATTCTGAAGCTCCACGAACATCGATCACCTCCGCATCCTCTGTATCCAAATAGGTTTTAAACTCATCTATAGCTATAACTTCTGTTTTCTCAAGAGGAATTCCAATGGCATCAACATCTGAAATATATCCCATAATATTGTCAAGTCCTATTCGCATCAATTTACGGGTGAGGTCTTCCATTTGCTCTTCTGAAGCTATAAGGATAAAAGACTCCTCGTAGTTCAGGAACCATCCTGCCCAGGTAGCAAAAGAATTGTTTCCCTGAATATGAATTGTATTTGGAAGATGTCCTTCCGCGAATTTCTCTTTTTCTCTGGCATCAATAACTTTAATGCCTTTATCGTATGCAGCTTTGAATTCCGAAGCAGATAGTTTTTTATGCTTGGGAACTTCAGTAAGCAAAGGGCGATCTACCTTATTCAATTTTTTCATCATCGCGAAATACTTAGGAGGCTCAGGCTGTCCTTCCAGTAAATATTCCACAAATCCTTTTTTATTATCCTGATATTGAAATGCCCAGTTACGGATCAATTCATATCCAACGGTAGTACTTGGTACAGCTCCCAGGGATTTTCCACAGGCAGAACCTGCACCGTGACCAGGCCACACCTGTAAATACGGAGGTAAATCACTGAATTTTTTTATGGAGATATACATATCAGCAGCCCCTTTGTCTTGAGTGCCCTTTAATCCAGCTGCCTTTTCCAGAAGATCCGGACGTCCTATATCACCAACAAATACAAAATCTCCTGTAAATAACATCACCGGTTCTTTGGTGGCAGGATTATCTGTTAAAAGAAAACTGATACTTTCCGGAGTGTGCCCTGGAGTATGCATTACATCTAAAGAAAGATTCCCTACCTTGATAGAATCACCATCCTTCAAACCGATGTGGTCAAATTCGTAACTCCAGTCCGGACCTCCTTCATCTGAAAGATACATTTTGGCACCGGTTACGGCAGCCAGTTCCCTTGTCCCTGCAAGGAAATCGGCATGAATATGTGTCTCGGTCACATGGGTAATCCTTAGATTGTTTTGACTGGCAATATCCAAATAGGTATCGATATCGCGTTTAGCATCAATTACAATAGCTTCTCCTGTTTTTTGACATCCTATTACATAGCTTGCCTGTGCCAGGGTTTTATCATATACGTGTTGAAAAAACATACTTTTTTAGTTTTTAGTTAATTTAATTTTAATTTCGCCGGTTGAATTTATCAAAATTCCGGATTTTTATTCCATTTACATAGCTCGTGACTTTGCCCAGAGCTAATTAATTTCAGATGCAAAAATATGACGTTTCAGGCTTATCTACAGTAACATAAGTTACAGTACGTTTTTATTTAATAAAGTTCTTTCCAGATTATATAAACCCCCATAACCAATACAAACCAGCCAAAGACTCTTTTCAACTTTTTACCATCTATAAATTTATTAAGATAGATCCCAAGAAAGATTCCTATTACAGAAATCGTGGTAAAGGCCAATAAAAACAACCAGTCTATTTCCAGATTTTGAACATCCCCCAAAAAACCAATCAAAGATTTAATTGCAATAATTAAAAGCGAAGTAGCCACCGCTTTTTTCATTGGAAGTTTAGCCAGAAGCACCAATGCCGGAATAATTAGAAAACCACCACCTGCACCTACAATACCTGTTAATATCCCCACTACGATACCTTCAATAATAATAAGGGGATAATTGAATTTTATTTCTTCTTCAGTTTCAACCTTGTTCTTTTTCTCCCGGATCATCGAAATGGAAGCTGCTACCATTACTATAGCAAAAAACAACATAATCCCTATGTTTTTGGTCACTTCAAAACCAAACAGCGTAAAAATATGGTCTGGAATTGCCGGAACAATATACATACGAGTTATGTAAACAGCTATAAACGCAGGAATGGAAAAAACAGCAGCAGTTTTAAAATCTACCAGCTTTTTCTGCATATTTTTAAACGCTCCTACCAGGGAGGTAGTTCCCACTATAAATAGTGAATATGCGGTAGCAGTTACCGGGTTTACCATCAATAAATAAACCAATACGGGAACCGTGAGTATGGAACCACCCCCACCTATTAAACCTAAGACCAGCCCAATAATTAATGCGCCTACATACCCTAAAAGATCAACTACTTCCATTAATAAGAATTATAAATTTTTTGGCAAAAGTAGGGGGTTCATGCAGGCAACACAGTAACAATAGTTACATAGAAAATTAATTTCCATAAATACATACGCTTTTTAAATGTGTTTGCTTATTGCCGGTTAAAACTGTAAATCAAAAACCTCGGGGCCAGCCCACAAAGTGTCCCGATGATTATCGGAAGAAAAATACTATAAAAACTCGAGGCCTGCCCGCCTTAATGAGGAATTAAATATAAGGACTTCCGTAAAACTACAAAAAAACAGTCAGATTTATGAATATATGATTAAAGTCATAATTCTCTTGCCAATTTCCCCTTTTCTTTGTTTTTTCACTTTCAGAAGCGCTAAAATGAAAATCATTCATCACTTATTATTTAATATTTTATAAACAACTAAATAAATAAACATTGGATCATAAAAAGAAATTCGAATTGCAGGCAGAAGCATGCAAAGCACTTGCACATCCTTTAAGAATGGAGATTATTCATTTACTGAAGGAAAGGGAATATTGCTTCTCCGAGATTCTTGAAGTTACAGGCGGACTTAAATCCAATCTTTCCCAACATTTAAAAATGATGACCAAGAAAGGAATCCTTAATGCCAGGCGGGATGGGCAGTGCAGTCACTTTTCTCTTAGTTCAAACAAGGTAGCACAGGCCTGTGAGTTAATGCGCGAGGTGCTCATTGAAAATTTGCAGGAACAACAAAAGCTGTTCAATCCAATTAAAATATGAGCTTTACCGCTTAGCACATGGTTGGAACAATTGCTAAAATAAAATTATAGAGTCTCAATAAAATAAAACACACATGAAAACAATCTTAATCTTAGGCGCAGGAACAGGTGGTATAATAACCGCCAAAGAAATAAGCAGGTACAGTGGAAATGAAGAGGATATTACCCTCGTAAAAATACTCGTATTTGAGAGGGAAGAAAAAAGTGTTTTTTCCCCATCCCTGCCATGGTTGATGGTGGGCGACAGAAAGCCAAAGCAGTTGTACGAAAACATC
The DNA here is from genome assembly GCA_046496275.1 of Gillisia sp. Taxonomy (GTDB): domain Bacteria; phylum Bacteroidota; class Bacteroidia; order Flavobacteriales; family Flavobacteriaceae; genus Gillisia. Next base: position 12,447 of record JAWOHC010000421.1, on the reverse strand, counting down.
AAAAAACTGCATACTGCCGGGCTGGAAGTAATTAAAGGAGAAATTGAGGAAGTAGACCCAAAAAATATCTCGGTAAAAGTCAACGGAAAAGAATACAAAGGCGATTATATGGTTGTTTCTCTTGGTGTTGAGCAGGTTATAGACCATAATCTGGACCGGTTTGGTTATAATTTTTTCACTCTTGAAGGTGCGACGCATTTCAATGAAAAACTGGAGAATTTTTCCGGTGGAAAAATTGCCATCCTGATTTCTTCCCTGCCCTTTAAAAGCCCGGCAGCACCTTATGAAGCCGCCATGTTGATAGAAGATTTTGTTCGCCGACACGCATTGAGCAGCAATACCGAAGTTTCCATCTATACTCCCGAAAAAGGGCCTATGGAATTTGCAGGAAAAGAAATGGCAGATGAACTACAGGCATTACTTAAAGGAAAAGGGATCAAATATTTTCCGGATCACCAGGTGACTTCCGTTACAGAAAACGCTCTGACATTTAGTAATAATGCCAGTTATGAATATGACCTTCTGGCCTTCACCCCTACTCACCGAAGTCCGGCTGTAATAAGAAATAGCCCTTTGGCAGGAGAATCTGGCTGGGTAGACGTAAACAGGAATACAATGGAAACCAATTTTCCGGATGTATATGCTATTGGTGACATTACCAACATTCTATTGGATACAGGGATACCTCTTCCAAAAATTGGAGTATTCGCCAGGCATCAGGCAGAGATCGTGGCGCACAATATAGGGCGTAAAATGGATCATAAAGTCCCGGACCAAACTTTTACCGGTGAAGGTGAGTATTTCATTGAATATGGAAAAGGATTGGCAAGCCAGGCAAAAGTTCATTTGTATGATCCCTCCGGTCCTGATGCAAAGATGAAAGAACCTGAACATTTAGGACACTGGTCTAAATGGTGGGCTGAAAAATACTGGTTCTTTAAAAATTTCTAGAAAATATGATTCCAGAAACTTTTGGGATGTAATCAGCCTTCTGAAAATAACATATTCAAAAAAATATAATCAATTCAATAACTAAGATTGAAACTCTTTTACTTATAACAATAAAATGAGAAAAATAGGATTAATAGGCGGAACATCATGGCACTCTACAATAGTTTATTACCGTTTAATTAATGAATTGGTAGGTGAAAAAATAGGAGCTCAGGCTAACCCGGAGTTAATCCTATACAGTTTGAACATTGAACTGATGCGGGAACAAAACAAGGAAAAGATCAATAATAAATACCTGGAAGTTGCCATAACACTTCAGGAGGCAGGTGCAGAAGCAATAGTTATTTGTGCGAATACACCTCATATGGTTTTCCCTTTTATTCAACCCGGGATAGCTATACCCATACTTCATATTGCAGACGCTATAGGTAAGGAAGCATCCAAAAAAGATTTGAAAATACTGGGATTATTGGGAAACCGGCCAACTATGAAGGGTGATTTTATTTCTTCTCATCTCTCTGAAAAATATGATATCAACACCCTCATCCCAGATGATGAATATATTGATAGATGCCACCATTTTGTTTCCAATGAACTCACCCAGGGAATCTTCAGCAAGGAAGCCAGGATTTTCTTTCTGGAACAAATGAAGAAATTGCAGGAAAAAGGTGCGGAAGGTATTATTTTAGGCTGTACAGAACTTCCTATGCTCTTAAGCGAAAATGATTTTGATCTGCCATTGATTGCAACCACAACCTTACACGCACAAATGGCGGCTGATTTTATTCTTGAAAATTAAGAACCTCGGGCTAATCCTAAAAGCCAGATACCGATGGCACTTATCGGGAGAAAAATTACTTTTAAAAATTCGAGGCACATCCACCCTGAAATGATTCGGGTGTGATAAACATTCAATTTGGGATTAAAGCCTTAATCCAATACATTCGGGAATACCTGTTTTTTTTAAACTTTCTTCGAATAACAAAATCCTTCCTTCCCATGTTTATTCACATTCAACTTTTGAAATAGGCATATGAAACATACACAACTGCAAGTCGATACACAGGTGAATGATTATTATGGATGTTACTCGCGATAGCGGGAGTAACATCCATAATAATAAAATAAACAGATGAAAAAGGGTGATTTCCCACCTACTAAATATCCTTTCACTTTCCGGAATCTGGTTAAAATTCAATAAAACAAACCCAAACTCGAGCTATTTATTTGCTAAATTGTGAGTATAACCTATAAAAACACCTATAATAATTAACTTTAATGTAATGGTTTAACTAAATTTTAATAGATTTACAGTTGATCTTACTCTTCAACTTTATTTTTTAGTTAAATAATAAGAGCGGATTACTATTAAATGTTTTGGTAAAACTTAAAGTTTATAACAAAGTCATGATAGGACTGACCATCCAAAGTCGAAAATGTGCAAGTGAATCTCGACATAAAATAAAAAGTAACTGACCGGCAAATTTGCCGTGCTGAAAATCAAAAGAGTAAGCACCCAATCAAAACCCAAAGAAAATATGAAAAATACCTACAAAATTATTTCGGGAATACTGTTTTTAACTATCGGTTTATACTCGTGCAGTACCGATAATGATGAAACTCCCATAGAAAACGCTTTACAAAAAGAACTCGCAATGCAGAATCAAGGAGTGTTTGAGATAGAATCAAATACTTATATCTTTAAAGAAGCAGCAGAAACAGTTAAATTTATTGCTGAAGACAGAGTTTTTGATTTCTCGTTTTTAAATGAATTGAATTATGATGTCGAGAAAATCGATGCAAAACATGCCGGCCAGGAAGTGGTTATAACTAACCCTGAAACAGCAGAATTTGTAAGATTTTTCCACTTTGAGGAATTAAATAGCACAAGCCTTAAATTTGATGTTGAAGTAAGCAACGGGCAAATTTTTAAATCTGTGATCTATAAATTCAATAAGGATGTCTCTCAAAAATGGCATAATGAATTTACTGTTGCCGTTAACCAAAGCGTTATAGGAGCCGTAATAGAAATCTCCCAAAATGCGTTGGGTGCTGAATGTGGTGCTGCAATTGCCCATTGTGCACAAAGCGGCGGAAGACCAAAAGTAACTATGAACAAAACACAAGGATGGTTTGCCGCTCCTGATACCTGCCAGGTAGAATGCAAATAATATCCGGAATAATTAAATAATAAGAGACGCCCTATAGGGCGTCTCTTATCTTTTCAAAAATCCAGAAAAATAATTATTTAACCCTTTCCCATATTTGAGTTCTGTAGAAGAAGGCGATATAGCCCCGAACATTTAACAGGTCTGGGTTATCTTCATCGAGCCAGATTTTGCATTTATACTCCTTCCCGGATTTGGGGTCGGTAACAATTCCACCAACGTATTGATCTCCGGATTTTTCAAGGCCTTGCATAATCACCATTCCTTCAATGGGCTTATTTTTAAGATCCCCCTCACAGTTGGAACATATACTATTCCTATCCTCCACTTTGGTAATCTTTAATAATTTCCCGTGCAGTTCGCCACTTCCTTCTTCCTCATAAATTTCAACAATGGAATTGGCCTTGCCAGTTTGGTCATTAATGGTTTTCCACTTGCCAAAAACGGTTTGTGCATAAAAATTCATACCCGTAAAAACAAGACATAAAAACAATATGGTCGACTTTTTCATAGGTATATTTTGGATTAGATCAATTTCAAAGGCATCAGGAAATTCTCATATTTGAGATTATTCACCCAACATCCCTTGCTTCAGTTTTTTATCTGCAGGCTTGTCAGATAACCAGATTCCAAAAAGAGCTTTTTTAAATTCCATTCCCTTAATTACACCCTTCTCTTTGCCGTTTTTATAAACCAGCACCCCTTTTGAAGGAATGTAAACAATGTCAAAAACATCTTCTTTATTGATCTCATCGCTGAAAAAAGCTTTGAATTTAGCTATTTCTGAAGAGATACCGGATGTCTTTCCATTGGTGGCATTTTCAAAACCATCATTTACGGCTTCAATCATTTTGTCACTCGTAATTAACGATGAAACCATGTGTAATTTTATTGCCATTGGATCATTTGCATTGATAATCGCTTTAGCATCTGAAGATTTAGAACCTAAATACAAAGCTCCTGCATACATATCCATCCAGAATTTCTCCCGAACTCCTACTCCGTTTAAAACCAATTTTTCACCTTCAAAACTCACATTATTCGGTATGATAACACCGGCTGCTTTTGTTTGTGCAGATGAAGATGCGATAGTAACTACCGCGAATAATAAAAACATTACTTTTTTCATTTTTGTCAAATTTTAGATACTTGTTTGAAATTTCTTTTTCATTTTAATTAAAGAGGCATTTAGCTCAAACCCTAACAAAAGAACATTTGAATTCAGCCAAATATATATCATCAATACCAATAATGCACCAATAGAGCCATATAATTCATTATACTGTGAAAAATTCTCTATATAAAGGCCAAAGAAATAAGTGGTTACCAAAATAAGCAAGGTTGTAAAAGTTGCTCCTATTGAAAAGAATTTTGCCAACCTTCCTTCCTTTGTACCAAAATAATATAAGGTGGCAACTGCAAGATAGATCAACAAAATAAAAACGGTATACTTAACCAAAGGGGCCGAAATACCCCGCTCCCTCATGAATCCCAAATCATTCAAATCGTCTATGGCATAGGTGATGTAAACCGCTACAATCACTGTAATTAGCAATAACAATGCCATTAAAATAGATATCCCAAGCGCGATTATGTACTGCCTGATGATAGATCTGTTTGCTTTGGTATGGTAGGAAAATTCAAATCCGGTAAAGATTGCATTCACCCCGTTGGCCATTAAAAAAATGGATAGTAAAAAAGATATTGAAAGTAAACCTGCCCTGGGGGTATTGGCTATATCCAGGAAAATATCATTAAAAAATTCGGAGGTGGTAGGTGGCAAAAGGGAGTCCATAAAGACCAGGAACTGCAATTGAAAATCGTCAATAAAATTGACATAAGGAATTAAATTTAACACGAAAAGCAAAAAAGGAAACAGGGCCATAAAAAAACTGAAAGCCACCGCACTTGCCCTGGTAGAAAAAGTGCCATTAATTATTCCCCCGGAATAAATAATCCAAAGATCATAGGCGGTAAGGCCATCCAACCCCGGAAGGACAATTTTGCTGGTTTTTTTTTGCCAGGCATTGGCTATTCTTTGCGGAAAAGACTTAATCTTTTTTATTGGCATTAATTAAAAAGCTTTTAAACTTAAATCCATATTATAAACCGAATGTGTCAAGGCCCCACTGGACACAAAATCCACACCGCACTCTGCATACTTTCTTACGCTATCTAAATTAATCCCTCCACTGGACTCGGTTAAACATCTTTTATTGATCAATGCTACCGCACTTCGGGTATCATCATAATTAAAGTTATCGATTAATATCCTAAAAATACCATCGCTTTTTAGAATCTCCTTGATTTCATCCAAATTTCTCGCTTCCACTATAATTTTTAAATCAAGATTTTTTTCCTGAAGATACCTTTTGGTTTTGTTAATTGCCAGGGTTATACCTCCTGCAAAATCTATATGATTGTCCTTTAACATGATCATATCATAAAGCGCAAACCGGTGATTTACGCCACCTCCTATTTTTACGGCCCATTTTTCAAGTGCCCGTATCCCAGGCGTGGTTTTACGGGTATCCAGAATTTTAGTATTGGTCCCTTCCAGCTTTTTCACAAATTCATTCGTTTTTGTGGCGATAGCACTCATCCTTTGCATCGCATTAAGCACAAGTCTTTCCGCTTTTAAAATTGATTGGGAAGACCCTTCCACATAGAACACAATGTCTCTCTTTTTAACTTCACTTCCATCTTCTATTAAAGTTTCCACTTTAAGGTCTTTATCAATATAATGAAATACCTGTTTTGCGAATTCAACACCGGCAATCAACCCGTTGTCCTTTACCAGGAGTTTAGCCCTTCCAATGGCATGTGCAGGAATACAGGCCATAGAGCTATGGTCACCCTCACCTACATCCTCTCGTACGGCGTTGGCAATAATTATTTCAATTTCCTTGTCAAATTGTGCTTGTGAGATCATTGCAATGATTATTTTTGTAAATGTAGCAAAGTCTAAGTGAAATGACCATAAAATTACTTGGGATAGGAAAAACTGATGATCCCGCTCTTCAGAGTTTAACCGAGATGTATATAAAACGGCTCGGGTTTTATAATAGATTTGAATATGAATTTCTTCCGGATATTAAAAATGCCAAGAATTTAGATGAAAATCAGCAGAAACAAAAAGAAGGGGAATTCTTATTAAATAAAATCGCTGCATCAGATTTTGTAGTGCTTTTAGATGAAAACGGAAAGCAATATTCCTCGGAAGCATTCTCTGAATTCATTCAAAAAAGACTAAACAGCGGACTCAAACAACTGGTTTTTATTATTGGTGGCCCATATGGATTTTCTGAAGATGTTTATAAACGTGCAGACGCAAAACTTTCTCTGTCAAAAATGACCTTTTCACATCAAATGATTCGTTTGTTTTTTGTGGAACAACTCTATCGCGCATTTACGATCTTAAAAAACGAACCTTATCACCATAAATAAGTATATGAAACTCATATTTGCTACTCATAACAAAAACAAGCTACTGGAAATTGACGCTATGATGCCGCCCAATTTCGAATTACTATCCCTGGACGATATAGGGTGCACAAAGGATATCCCGGAGACTTCCAATACTATTGAGGGAAATGCCATTTTAAAGGCAGATTATGTCAAACAACATTATAACCTGGACTGTTTTGCCGATGATACCGGTTTGGAGGTGGATATTTTAAATGGAGAACCCGGAGTTCATTCTGCAAGATATGCGGGTAACAGCAAAGATGGTGAGGCCAATATATCAAAGTTGCTGGAGAATCTAAAAGACTCAGCCAACAGGAAAGCCCAATTTAAAACGGTGATCGCTTTAAATCTTGATAATCATCAAATCTTGTTCATAGGGATTTGTAAAGGTGAAATAACAAGTGAGCGAAGAGGAGATTTTGGGTTTGGCTATGATTCCGTTTTTCAACCGGATGGAAGTGATAAAACATTCGGCGAAATGACACTTGAGGAAAAATCAACCTTTAGTCATCGGGGAAAAGCTTTACGCGAGTTGCTTGATTACCTGGGTAGTTAGCATATTTTATTCATTTATTTTTTTTTGTAATAAGCTGTAAACTAATGCTTACCTTTGCAACTTATTAAAATTTGATATGAATAAATTTGAACAATTAGGATTAAATCCTGCTATACTCAAAGCAATTGAAGATCTTGGCTTTGAAAGCCCGAGTGAAGTACAGGAAAAAGCGATCCCCATTTTATTAGAAAAAGACACCGATATGGTGGCTCTTGCCCAAACCGGTACCGGGAAAACCGCAGCTTTTGGTTTTCCGCTCATTCACAAGATCAATGCTAACAGTAAGCAAACCCAAGGATTGATTCTTTCCCCAACAAGGGAATTGTGTTTACAAATTACAAATGAGCTTAAAAATTACTCGAAATATACACCGGGTTTAAACACCGTTGCAATTTACGGAGGAGCAAGCATTACAGATCAATCCCGACAAATCCAGCGAGGAGCACAAATTATTGTGGCCACTCCGGGTAGAATGCAGGATATGATCAACCGGAAACTGGTGGATATTTCAAAAATAGAATTTTGTATTCTTGATGAAGCCGATGAAATGTTGAATATGGGATTCTTTGAGGATATCACTGCGATTCTGTCGCATACTCCAAAAGAGAAAAACACCTGGTTATTTTCAGCGACTATGCCTAAAGAGGTATCTACCATCGCTAAAAAGTTCATGCGAACTCCAGTTGAGATTACCGTTGGTACAAAAAACCAGGGAACTTCAAATGTATCTCATGAATACTACATGGTAAATTCAAGGGATCGTTATGCTGCTCTTAAACGTTTAGCAGATGCAAACCCTGATATTTTCTCTGTGATCTTTTGTAGGACTAAGCGGGATACTCAAAAAGTAGCCGAACAACTTATTGAAGATGGCTATAATGCTGCTGCATTACACGGTGATTTAAGTCAGAATCAAAGAGATTTGGTGATGAAAAGTTTCAGAAGCCGTCAAATCCAGATGCTGGTAGCCACCGATGTTGCCGCAAGAGGAATTGATGTAGATGATATTACTCACGTTATAAACTATCAGTTACCAGATGAGCCTGAGATTTACACGCACCGAAGCGGTAGAACAGGACGTGCAGGTAAAAGTGGTGTTTCAATGGTAATCGTCTCTAAAAGCGAATTACGAAAAATTAAAAGCATAGAGCGCATTATAAAACAACCTTTTGAGCAAAAAGAAATCCCCGATGGGATGGAAATTTGTAAGGTGCAGCTCTTTCATTTGGCTAATGACATAAAGAACACAAAGATCAATAGCGATTTTGAGCCATATTTACCAGCTATAGAAGAAGTTCTTAAAGATTTTTCAAAAGAAGAACTTATTCAAAAAGTGTTTTCTGTGGAATTCACCAGATTCTTTAATTACTATAAAAATTCATCGGATCTTAACGCTAAGGATTCTGGAAGAAGAGCCGAAAGCTCGGGCGGTGGAGACAGTACCAGGTTCTTTATAAATGTTGGTACTAAAGATGATTTTGACTGGATGACCCTGAAAGACTTCCTAAAGGCAACTTTAGATCTTGGAAGGGACGATGTATCCAGAGTAGATGTGAAAGAAAGTTTCTCTTTCTTCAATACCCATTCTGAACTTGCAGAAAAAGTGATCGCTGCATTTCAGGATTTCCAACATCACGGAAGACGAATTAGTGTTGAGATTTCTCAGGATACCGGTGGCGGAAGATCTTCAGGCCGCAGCAGCAGTAGCAGAAGCAGCAAACCCCGAGGTGATTTTAAACCAAGGAGCGGTGGGGATTCAAGATCCTCTGATTCCGGAGACGGAGGAGGTAGAAGAAGATCATCCGATTCCGGAGACGGAGGAGGAAGGAGAAGATCCTCTAAACCTTCTGAAGGTGGTGAGAGCAGATCTTCAGGAACAGGCGGAAGTCGTAAAAAAAACATTGAAAGTTCTGTGAACCGAAGAAAATCCAGACGTTCATAAAATAAATTAAAGCAGCGGGGTAAGTTTGGTATAATATTTACTATACTTACCCCTCACTGCATTTATAACTTTATGAGATTACTACTATCCTTTACATTTTTATTTTTATTGGTCTTTAACGCAAAGGCGCAGGACCAGGACTTTGTAACCGGAAAAGTTTTAAATGCATCCAATGATCTTCCATTGGAAAACGTAAATATTGTAAACCTCAATCAGGTTAAGGGAACCATAACAAATTCTGAAGGCGATTTTGAAATCAAGGCTGCCGTTAATGATACCCTCTATTTTTCATATTTAGGATTCAGGACCATTCAGGTAAGAGTTACCAATGACTGGCTAAAATATGGGTCGGTTAAGGTTAAAATGACAGATATTGGTATTGCCCTGGAAGAAGTGGTAGTGAGGCCTATTCAATTAACCGGATACCTCGAGATCGATGCCAAAAATATCCCTATTTACGAGAATAATCGTTACAGTATTTCAGGACTAAACTCTGCTTATGAAGGTGGAGGTTCTTCATCCAGTGCTGTTGGAAAGGCTTTTGGCGCGATTTTTAATCCCGCAGATGCACTCTATAATATATTTGGGAAGAAACCCCAACAAATGAAAAAGCTTCGTCAAATGAAAGATGATTCGGAGATAAGAACACTCCTTCAATCAAAATTTGACCGGCAAACTTTGGCTGCAGTACTTCAAATCAATGAGGTTGATATTGAAGAAATTCTGGCAAGGTGCAATTATTCCAAGGATTTTATTCGAAGCGCAAATGATCTTCAAATACTGGATGCTATTAGTGGTTGTTATGAGGAATACAGGGTGTTGAAAAGATAAGTATTCAGATAGGATCTGATTATTATTTAAAATGTAAAGCTTTGTTTTAGGAAATTGTAGAAAGTTACTTTCTTTAACCACAAAGGACACTAAGTTTGCACAAAGGTCCCAAAGCCTTACTATTACCCTCGGTAATGCTAACAAGTAGTTCCTTTCCAATTCCAAACTCAATAATTATCCCTGGTTCATTTTCAATCATCATTTTTTTCTTTGTGTCCTCAGTGTGTTTTTTTCTTGGTGTGCTTAGTGGTTGAAAAAATACGAAGCAAAAACAGCAATTCTTAACTGAGATAAATAAAATAACCGCAACTTTCTAAAACATAACCAAATGCAACAATGCTCACTCTTCCGCAGGAAATACATTTAAGCTGCTTTTTTCATTTTTGGTTTCCATAAAGACTTTAAGATTTTTTAAACCTTCCTCCAGTTTTTCGCCGTAGGCTTTATCCACCGGATAAATAAGTGCCATTACAGATAATGGAAAGGCAAGCCCCCCCTTTATTCCCCAAACGATCTTGGTTTTATTTTCGTCAATTTCCTTTAATCCTTTATACTCCATCAATACCACTCTCAAGGGTTTTACTACCAAAATTCGCGTCTCGATTATTTTCCCTTGGTTGATCTTGGTTATTTTCTGGGTACCCTCGTAAAACGTTTTATGGCCTTTCCAATATAACAAGGCATCTATTTTTCCATCTTCCCCGCTATATTTAAGAACTCCGTTAAAACCTTTTTCAAACCAGGGAATCCATAAAGGCTGTTTCCGTAACTGCCTAACAACATTGAAAACCTCCTCTTTAGGCCTGTTTATTACAACCGTTCTGTTTATTTCAAATTCTTTATCGGCCCAGGCGTGCAGAAATGCAATGAACGTTATAATACCTATTATAATATAGAAAAATAAGGTCATAGGGGGATCGTTATTAGCTTTAAATGTAAAAAATTAGTGCGTATTATTATAACTTTTAATCATTTCATCACAATTTTTAAATGATTTTCTCAACCATTCAAATTTAACCGCATTTTTTTCATTTTCAGTTAATTCCCAATTTATTTTGCTCTTCCTTAACTCCTGCGTTATTTGTTGCAAAATAATGGCTGCTGATACAGAGATGTTTAAGCTCTCCGTAAACCCTACCATAGGGATCTTTAAAAAAATATCGGCTTTTTCCATAACCTCCTGCGAGAGGCCGTGTTTTTCGGTTCCGAAGAATATTGCTGATGGTTTGGAAATATCAAAATCTGATAAATTTTCAGAATTTCCATAAGGCGTTGTTGCCACAATTTGATATCCCTTTTCACGTAAGGCCTCAACACAATCCTTACTGCTTATATGCCTGTTAAGGCTCACCCACTTTTGGGCACCCATTGCGATCTCCCTGTCTATTCTTTTAAGATTTCGTTCTTCGATCACATGGATGTTCTGAATCCCAAACACATCACAACTTCGCATTACCGCGCTGGTATTATGTAATTGATAAACATCCTCTGTTGCTACAGTAAAATGATTCGTTCTTGAATTCACCACTTTTTCAAATAAGGATTTTCGTTTTGGCGTAAGAAAACTTTCTAAAAAATCTATAAGTCCGGGGTCAACTGTCATTTTTTGTTATTGGGTTTAATCCAACAATGGGTTAATTCCATGATTCCCACCAAAGCTTTTTGGAGGGCTTTCATTGAAATTCTCAATATTTCTTCGCTTATATACCTTGAGGGTTGGCTGCGAATATGATTTATAAAAAGGGGCTGTTCAATTTGAACAGCCCCTGAGTACATTTAAGTGTGAAATTTATTTTTCAAATGTTTTCAACGTCTTTATGATAATTTGGACACAGTCCAGTAACTCCTCTTCATTCATTACCAGGGGAGGTGCAAATCTAATAATATTTCCGTGAGTAGGCTTTGCCAGCAAACCATTTTCCTTCAATGCCATACAAATATCCCAGGCGGTAGAACTCTCTTCAGTATCATTAATTACAATGGCATTTAGCAAACCACGGCCACGTACCAGTTTCACCAAATCACTATTCTCTATATATTTATTCAATTCATCCCTGAATAATTTTCCGAGTTTTCTGGCATTTTGAGCCAGATGCTCATCTTTTACCACTTCCAAAGCCGCAACGCCCACGGCGCTTGCCACCGGATTTCCACCAAAGGTAGAACCGTGTTGTCCCGGCTGTATAACATTCATAATTTCATCATCTGCCAAAACGGCTGAAACAGGATAATTCCCTCCGGATAATGCTTTTCCTAATATAAGAATATCAGGTCTGCTATAGGTTTCCTGGCGTTCACAATGGCCTTCACAGGTGCAGTTTCCACAAACTGCAAGTAAAGCTCCTGTTCTTGCGATCCCTGTCTGGATTTCATGTGCAATACACAAGGCATTGTATTTTTCACACAAAGCTTTTGCGTTTTTCATGAAATCATCAGCTGGTGTAAAGACTCCCGCTTCTCCCTGAATAGGTTCTACCAGGAATCCTGCAATATTAGCATCGCTTTTTAAAGCCTCTTCCAGTGCTTCGGTA
>JAWOHC010000402.1:0-5132 GCA_046496275.1 Gillisia sp. | reverse complement strand
TAAGCGCCTCAAAGCCATCTTCATCGGTAATATCATCACCTAAATATATCCGAAGGTATTTTTCCTTGTCCCAGCCCAGTTTTTTAGTAAGCCAATCCAGCGCATATCCTTTATGCCAGTTTATATTCGGTTTAAGTTCGAGGACTTTCTTCCCGCTGCCTGTTCTTAATATTTCATGACGATTTGCTTCTTTTTGAACTGCATCTTTTACTTCCTGAACGTGCTTATCTTCCACATTTCTGTAATGGACAGCAATCGCGAACTTTTTCCTTTCAATCTTTACCCCCCGGATATCTTTTAGCAACTCCTTTAAGCGTTTTTCAGCTTCATCGAGGGCAGGCTTAACTTCTTTTTCCGATTCGTGCACCATTTCCAAACCATCAGGCCCTGTAATATCAAATCCATGACTTCCGGCATAAATAACAGTACTTATTTCAATTTTAGATTTGAGATCTTTAAGATCACGACCGCTAATGATCGCTACAGGAGTACTATTTGAAAGATCGGTAATTATTTTCCTGTTATCATCAGGTAATTCTGCGGCGTCTGGATTTGAAACAATAGGGGTCAATGTTCCATCATAGTCAAGAAAAATGGTGATCTTCCTGTTCCCTTTTATTTTGAACAATTCCTCAATTTCTTTCAGAGCATTGGGAAGTGTCTCCGGTTTTTCTTTATGAAGGTTAGAGAGTTCTGTAAGTTTTTTCACTACGATATCTGCACCGGCTTCTTTTAAGGAGTCTTCTTCCCCATTTCTTGCCACACCAACCACATAGGCAAATCTTCCTTTTTTTCCTGCTTGTACACCCTGGATGGCGTCTTCTATTATGATAGTCTCTTCAAGCTTTACATTGAGATCTTTAGCTGCTTTTAAAAACATATCCGGTTCTGGCTTCCCCCTTAAATTTTCTTCTATTAATGTAGTTCCATCTACCCTTACTTCAAACCAATCTTCAAGGCCTGATTTTTTCATGATGTATTTACAGTTTTTACTGGAAGAGATTACGGCAAGTTTTATATTTTCATTTTTCCACTTTTTAATCATTTCCATGGCATCTTCATAAACTTGGACACCATCTTTTTCTATAACATCCCTAAAAATCTTGTTCTTTCTTTTCCCCAACCCGTGAATCGTATTTTTCCCCTCGTCATCATTGGAGTTTCCTTCCGGGAGGTCGATATTCCGGGACTTTAAGAAACCGCGGATTCCATCCAGTCGTGGAATACCATCGATATATTTTTTATAGTCGGTTTTGATTTCCAAGGCCTGGTAGTTCGCTCCATCTCTTTCTTCCAAAAATTCATCAAACATTTTTTTCCAAGCTTTGGCATGAACTTTTGCGGTTTTAGTAATTACTCCATCCATGTCTAAAATTACGGCTTGAAAATTCAGATTTTTGAGTTTTGACATCTCTAGATTTAATTGTTATTGGATAAATACGGGATCCATATTTTATTACTTTCTACGGATGCTTGAATTAAGTTACTAATAATTTCCTGAACAACAGGGGAATCCTACAGGATTAGAATAAATTTAACGGGGAGCGGCGCAGGGATTTTCTGCTGTATAACATGGAAGCGTATTCCGGGAATAAAACAAAAAAACCTGCCGGGTTTTTAATCCTGCAGGTGGGTGAGCTTTATTGAGTTTTTTCTTATTGGATAAAAGAGAAAGCTTTATAGAATTTCAGGTAGTTTACCCGGAGTAGATTTTTATGTTTCTATTGGGATGGAGTAATATAAAATTTTGCTGAAGGATCTTTTTGATGAATTTCCTGAATTTCCCTGTGAAATTTTTCAAAACCGTTCTTATCAACTCCGTTTGGTTTAGCGTAAGAATAATGGTATTTGAGGATTTCCATATCTAAGGCTGTAAGATTTCTTATTTTATTAGAATTGGAAAGATAAGCATTGGGTTTAAACAGGTTTGAACTGTTGAACATTCCCAGGGAATAAAAAAAGTGGTGCTTTAAGTTGGCTATTTGATATGCAGGATTTTTTATCGAATCTGTGTTAATTTTAATAAAGCCCCTTTCTAATCTATTTCTATTGTCCCAGTATACCCAATATCCGGATTTAGAATTTTTTAGCTGAGGTTCATAATTTAGGGTGTCCCTTGAATTGGTGTAATAAAGATGAAAATTTGCATCTTCTCGTTTTTCAACCTCAGAAATCTTTAGAGAATCTACAGCCCCGGAAAGTCCTTCGGCAAGGTGCCGAATAGCATTTCTATGTTTTTGTGGAATAGAAGGATCGAAAAACATTTTTAGTTCCTTCTCCCATAATCTCAAATGTTGGCTGTCATTTCGAAAGACAACTTCCTTATATATTTCCAGAAATTCCGGTTTCCTGTACTCGTAGTTTAGTTGAAATTGATTTTCATTCTTTTGCGGCACATAATCCGGTGGCATCTTAACAAGTGTATCTCCATTGTGGAAGCCAAAATCCCGGATGTCCTGTTTGGTAAGTTCTTTTCCCAGTTTTTTATACTCTTTCAATGGTAGGTAATATGTTTGGATGCTCTCTTTTTCAGGGACTTCCTGAGAAAAAACGACCGAACAAATAAAAATCAATAAAAAAGTAATGGGTACTTTCATGAATTTATGTTTGTATTACCCCTAAATTAAAATCTTTAGTAATAGGGGAGTGGTTGGCGGCTTCTATTCCTGTGGAGATCCATTTTCTTGTATCCAGAGGGTTGATAATAGCATCGGTCCAGATCCTGGCAGCAGCGTAATAAGGTGAAGTTTGAGAATCGTATTTTGCCTTGAGTTTTTCAAAAACCTCCTTTTCTTTCTCGGCATCTACAGGTTCCCCTTTTTTGGCCATGGAAGCGGTTTCAATTTGCGCTAAAACCTTAGCAGCCTGAGTTCCACCCATCACAGCCAGTTCAGCACTTGGCCAGGCAACAATAAGTCTTGGATCATAGGCTTTTCCGCACATGGCATAATTTCCGGCCCCATAGGAATTTCCAATGATAACGGTGAATTTTGGAACCACCGAATTGCTTACGGCACTTACCATTTTTGCACCATCCTTAATTATTCCACCGTGCTCGCTTTTGCTTCCAACCATAAACCCAGTAACATCCTGTAAAAACACCAGTGGAATTTTTTTCTGATTGCAATTTGCTATAAACCGGGTGGCTTTATCGGCAGAATCTGAATAGATCACTCCACCAAACTGCATTTCACCTTTTTTGGTTTTCACAATCTTTCGCTGATTGGCAACAATCCCAACGGCCCAGCCATCTATTCGTGCATATCCGGTGATAATGGTTTGCCCGTAGCCTTCTTTATATTCTTCAAATTTGGACTCATCCACCAATCGGCTTATGATCTCCCGCATATCATATTGATCACTCCGTTTTTTTGGTAGGATCCCAAAAATATCTTCCTGATTTTCTTTTGGTTTAAGGGCTTCTTTTCTGTTATATCCGGCTTTATCGTAATCCCCAATCTTGTCCATTATGTTCTTAATGGTCTCCAGGGCATCCTTGTCATCTTTTGCTTTATAATCCGTAACTCCGCTAATTTCAGAATGTGTGGTGGCACCGCCCAGGGTTTCGTTGTCAACAGACTCTCCAATGGCGGCTTTTACAAGGTAGCTTCCTGCAAGAAAGATACTTCCGGTTTTTTCTACAATAATAGCTTCATCGCTCATAATAGGAAGATAAGCACCCCCGGCAACACAACTTCCCATCACGGCAGAGATCTGGGTAATTCCCATACTGCTCATCACTGCATTGTTTCTGAAAATCCTTCCGAAGTGTTCCTTGTCGGGAAAAATTTCGTCCTGCATAGGTAAATAAACCCCGGCGCTGTCTACAAGATATATAATTGGAAGCCTATTTTCCATGGCGATTTCCTGTGCTCTAAGATTCTTTTTTGCGGTGATTGGGAACCAGGCGCCTGCTTTTACAGTAGCATCATTGGCTACAATGATGCATTGCTTTCCTGAGACATGACCTATTTTTACCACAACGCCACCGCTTGGGCAACCTCCGTGTTCCTTATACATTTCATCTCCAGCAAAAGCCGCTATTTCTATCGCGTTATCAACATCATCCAAAAGATAATTGATGCGCTCCCGGGCAGTCATTTTGCCTTTTTCGTGATGTTTTTCAATTCGTTTTTCCCCGCCTCCAAGATGTACTTTAGCGAGTTTTTGCCTGAGGGAAGAAGCTAAAAGTTTATTATGATCTTCATTTTTATTGAAGTTGATATTCATACCTGCTTTTTTATGGATTGTTCAGAAATCTGTATCTTTAAAAGTGTTTTATCCCGAATATCCTTCTGAGTTTAACCCGGGCTTTTTGTAACGTGGCTAAAATACAAAAACGAGGTAATTTTTATGGCCTATTAAATCATTAAAATATCCGATATTTGTTGAGATAATGCGCAAGGGATTGTAGTGGAATCTTTTTGGAGTGATACGAAAGGAAATACAGTCTATAACCCGGTTATACGCTAAAATAAAAATCAGATTTATGGGAATGAATAAAAATACCATTTTTGCCTGGGCATCTTTTTTTATGTTGCTTATAGGAATCGCATTGGTCCTATTGGGAGTACTTAAATATCCTGATTATGCCATTGGATTTTCCACGGTAGGAATAGGATTTTTTGTGATGTCCTGGGCTTTCAATGCGCTTAAGGGAAGGGTTTAAAAATGGGAGATAATTTGCAAATAAAGAAGCAACTATCAAAACATTTAGAAGGTGGAGCTGCTTTTGTTCCTGTTGAAGAATTGCTGAAAATGATCAAATTTGATAAATTAGGTGAGCGACCCGAAAACCTTCCCTATTCATTTTATGAACTTTTTTATCATATTCGGTTTGCACAGAAGGATATCCTGGATTATTGTAAAGCTGAAAAATATAAACATCATAACTGGCCGCAGGATTATTGGCCGGAGGAAAGAGCTCCGACATCTCAAGGCGATTGGGAGAAGTTAAAAGCCGATTATTTCGGCGAGCGAAAGCAATTTTCCGATTTTCTTTTGAATCCAGAAAATGACCTTCTAACCCCTGTGCGGAAGGGCACCAATCATTCCCTTCTTCGGGAAATTCTTCTGGTTATTGAGCATACCGCATATCACAACGGGCAGCTTTTAATCGTCCTAAGGCAATT
>JAWOHC010000383.1:0-5998 GCA_046496275.1 Gillisia sp. | reverse complement strand
GATTGCGAATTTTCCGGGATCTTTCATTTTTATTGATTTAGCAGGTAGTATTCTTAAAAGTATATCAAATATTTTACACTCACCTTATCTCAAAAATAAATCAACTCTTTTTAAGCAACATTTTTTTGTGATAGTATTTAACACATCGTTCTTAAATGTTTAAATCAAACCATTAATTCTATTTTGGGTTTCTGTTACCTGAAATAGGTCAAGTACAGCGAAACCAACAATTCTACCAATTGGTCCATAATTTCAATTCATATTGACCTCGGAGTATTTAGGAAAATTTTTTTCTTCAATGTTTCCAGTACTTTCCAAGTTCCGGGATTCGTAAGATGGGCTAAGGACCAAATTTTAGTATTCCCTGGCTATGTGCGAACCGACTTTGAAACTGTAAAACAGCTCTGTCCGGAAAGCGAAGTCCTGGAAGGCTTTTCAATAAAAGGCGGACTTGAAAGGGACGGAATTTCCCTGGCGATCAAGGAGGAACGGGCAAAAGAAGCAGATGCAAGGATCCGGGAATGGTTGCAGAAAATCAAAATTATATAAATACTTTTTTTAACCCGATTTATAGTTTCAAAAAATATAGGATAAAGATGAACCATGTCTATTCTTAATACTCACATCTCAAATCTTACTTTTTCTTCTTTCTTCTTTATTCTTTATTTTTTTTTGCTTAATTTAAATGTTTCCTTAATTTTAAGCAAAATCTTTTATTATGGCAGAATTCAATGTAACCATCAATGGAGAAAAACACAGGCTGGAGGTAGATCCTACTACTCCATTACTCTGGGTTTTAAGAGACCATTTAAATTTACCAGGAACAAAATATGGGTGTGGCGTGGCACAATGCGGAGCTTGCACGGTCCATTTAGACGGCAATGCTGTTAGATCCTGCCAGCTTCCAATATCGGCTGTGGCAGATAATAAAATAACAACCATCGAAGGTCTTTCCAAGAATGGAGATCATCCTGTTCAAAAAGCATGGCTGGAGCACGATGTGCCTCAGTGCGGGTATTGCCAGGCAGGCCAGATTATGTCGGCCGTTGCATTGCTGAAAAACAATCCCAGCCCAAGCGATGAAGAGATCGAAAGTGGAATGAACGGCAATATTTGCCGCTGCGGAACATATACCAGAATAAAAGCTGCTATTAAAACGGCTGCAAATTCCAAGATAGTTTAATTAAATCCGGAAAAAAATGAGTACAGTAAAAACAGGAATGGGCAGAAGATCTTTTATAAAGAATATGTCGCTTGCCGGAGGTGGATTATTGATTGGTTTCAGTTGGCTGGGTTGTAAACGTGCGGTTGAGGCAGGAGGAGAAGAAATGGCCCTGGAAATGCCAGATGAATGGTATGAAATGAATGGGTACCTTAAGATAGGTGATAACGGAATTGTAACCATATATTCTCCAAACCCGGAAATTGGTCAAAATGTAAAAACTTCTATGCCCATGCTAATTGCAGAAGAACTGGATGTGGATTGGAGCAATGTGATTGTAGAGCAGGCACCTTTAAATACAGATGTTTTCACAAGGCAATTGGCAGGAGGAAGCCAGTCTATCCGCCAGGGTTGGGAGCCGTTAAGAATGGCCGGAGCCACAGCGAGACAAATGTTGCTTACCGCTGCAGCAAAAAAATGGGAAGTTCCTGTTTCTGAACTTTCTGTTGAAAACGGAATTATTAGCCATACAGGTAGCGATAAGTCTATAGGCTACGGCGAAATTGCCAAAGATGCCGCACAAATTGAAGTTCCCGGGGAAGTAGAACTTAAGGATAATAAAGATTTTAAAATAATAGGCACCTCTCGAAAAAATGTAGATGCCAGGAAAATAGTTACAGGCCAGCCCTTATTTGGTCTTGATGTTCAACGCGATGGAATGCTTATCGCCATGATCGTTCAACCGCCTGCTTTTGGAATGGAATTTAAATCCATGGAAGCAGATAAGGTAAAGGGAATGCCCGGTATAAAAGATGTTTTTACGATAGATACCTATCCGGAAGACATGGTAAAAGAGTGGAGTGATACAACTTCCTTTCCCAAATTGGTAGTACTGGTGGGTGATTCTACCTGGCAGGTGATGCAGGCCAAAAAAGCTTTAAAGGTCGTATGGGACCTAAATCCCGAATTGACGAAACAAATTGAAATTCTTGAAAAATCGGCTGGTCTCGCGGGGTCAGGTGGACTTGAAAACACGAATATCCATTATTCTTTAATGGAACAAGTTGGACCGGATAAATCTGAAATGGTGAGAAGGGATGGGGATCCGGAGTCTGCTTTTAAAAATGCAGCCCGTGTTCTGGAACGTTCCTACACCTGCCCGTTTTTGGCGCACAATTGCATGGAACCCATGAACTTTTTTGCCAATGTTGCCAATGGGAAAGCAGAATTGTTAGGGCCTATTCAAACCCCCGAGTTTGCTGAAAAGAGCGTGAGCAAACGCCTGGGAATGGACCTTAAAGATATAGATATACAAATGACCCGGATGGGAGGTGGATTTGGTCGCCGGCTTTACGGACATTTCCTTGTAGAAGCTGCCGTTATTTCTCAAAAAACGGGAACGCCAATAAAACTTGTTTATACCCGTGAGGATGATATGACCAACGGCGTGTATCGCCCGGCGTATCAGGTTACCTATCGTGCGGCCCTGGATGGGAATAATAATCTCACCGCCTTTCATGTGAGTGCCGGGGGTATTAATGAAAGTCCGCTTTTTGCCAATCGTTTTCCTGCGGGGGCAATCGATAATTACCTTGCCGAAAGCTGGAAAATCGATTCGAATATTTCAATAGGAGCCTTCAGGGCACCAAGGTCCAATTTCATTGCGGGAGCAGAACAGTCATTTTTAGATGAACTCGCTGAAGAAATGGGAAAAGATCCTATTCAGTTTCGACTGGATATGTTGAAACGTGCAGAAAATGATCCGGTAGGAGAGGAAAACGATTATGATCCGGCCCGTTATGCAGGGGTTTTAAAGTTGGTAAGGGATAAAGCAGGCTGGAATAAAGGCAGTTCTGCTTCAAGCAGGGGTGTTGCTGCCTATTACTGCCATGATTCCTATGTGGCGCAAGTCCTGGATATGACCTTGAAAAATAATGAACCATTTATAGAACGGGTTACCTGTGTGGTAGACTGCGGAATTGTGGTGAACCCTGATGCAGCCATAAATATGGTTGAAGGCGGAACAATTGATGGGATTGGGCATGCACTGTATGGGGAGATAACAATTAAAGATGGGGTTACGCAACAAAGCAATTTTGATACCTACAGGCTCATTCGGCATCAGGAAGCTCCAAAGAAAATCGATGTACATTTTGTCGACAACGGCATAGATCCCACAGGACTTGGAGAACCGCCATCTCCACCGGTGCAGGCGGCGTTGGCAAATGCACTTTACAAAGCAACAGGAAAAAGGTTTTATAAGCAACCGTTCATAACCGAATTGAAAAGTGCAGGTAGGGATTTGAAAACCTAACAGGAGTGCTTTCAGCTATGAAATGAGCTAACGGAAACCCGATGAAAACACAATGAGGATATGCGAATTACTCCCGTTAGCTATCGGGAAACCAGTAGAAAAACACTAAGAATCTACATTTGAAAAAGATAAAATTTAAATGTTGGGTAGAAAACGAAGGTGAAAAATTTTATGGTCCCGGGCCTCATCAATTGATCAAAAGCATTCAGCAGGAAGGTTCGCTTTCAAAGGCTGCCGGGCAAATGAATATGTCCTATAAAAAAGCCTGGGATCTTGTTCAGCGATTAAATAATAATTCTGAAGCGCCTTGGGTTATATTGAAAAAAGGCGGACAACACGGTGGCGGGGCCGAAATCACCCCGCATGCGATAAAAGCCTTGCAGGAATATGAGAAACTGCAGCAGAAAATAAGCGATCTTCTTGAACAGCAGGAAGCTTTTATTAAAGTTTTAAAATGAATTAACTCTAGAAAATTTCCCTGAAATTCCACAAAATATAAATAGCGATATATACCTAAATACATAACGATAATGGCATCAAAAAAGCAGTTATATCTCGACTACAACGCAACCACCCCGGTTGATCTTAGGGTAGTTGATGCTATGTTGCCCTATTTTACCGAAAAATTTGGAAATGCCAGCAGTGACCATGTTTTTGGATGGGATGCCGGGGAAGTGGTTGAACAGGCCCGGGAGCAAATTGCAGGCTTGCTAAATTGTAAACCCACCGGGATCACGTTCACTTCCGGCGCTACCGAAGCCGCCAATCTTGCCCTTTTTGGATTTTGTGAAAGAAACAAACACAAAGGAAATCACATTATTACCTGTAAAACCGAGCATAAAGCCATTTTGGATCCTATGAAAGCCCTGGAGCGCAACGGTTTTGAGGTTACGTATCTGGAGGTAGATCCTGAAGGAAATATCGATCTCAAGGAATTAGAGCAGGCTATGATTTCCAGAACAATTCTTGTTTGTCTTATCCTGGCAAATAATGAAACCGGCTTGATCCACCCAATGAGCGCTATTGAAAAAATAGTTCATTCAAAAGATGTGAAATTGATGAGTGATATCACTCAGGCTGTGGGTAAAATTCCGGTGAATTTAAACGAATTGAATTTAGACCTGGCAATCTTCTCTTCGCATAAGATTTACGGGCCAAAAGGTGCAGGTGCTTTATATATCAATAAAAATAACAAAGTGGATATCAATCCTTATGTTTTTGGTGGCGGGCAGGAAAAAGGAATGCGTCCCGGCACAATGAATGTCCCCGGAATTGTAGGCTTTGGAAAAGCTGCTGAAATCGCCTTTTCTGAACTGGAAGACGAAGCTGCAAGAATCCTGAAATTGAGAAATAAGCTGGAAAGCGGTCTGAAAAATATCGATGGGGCAATAATTAATTCTGAAAATTGTAACCGACTTCCAAATACCACCAACATTTCATTTGAAAATATTGAAGGCAGCGTATTGTTAAGAAAAATGAACAGTCTTGCAATTTCGCGAGGTTCAGCTTGTACTTCAAATACAATTGAGGCCTCCCATGTTTTAAAAGCAATGGGATTAAGTGATGACCTGGCGCTGTCATCTTTTCGCATTAGTTTGGGAAGAGATACCAGCATGGAGGATATTGATTTTGCGGTAAAAGAGATCACTAAAACTGTAAATCAGTTAAAAAGAGCAATGGTATGAGAGAATTGGATGCCATCAGTTTAAAATATGAACTTCTGAAGGAGCAGGGTGTGAATTGCGTTCTGGCCACGGTAGTGCATGTAGAAGGTTCCTCCTATCGAAGAGCCGGAGCGCGAATGCTCATTGATGAATTTGGTAATATCACCGGGGCGATAAGCGGAGGCTGCCTGGAGGGCGATGCATTGCGAAAAGCGCTTCATGCCCTTCATCAGCAAAAGAACAAACTGGTAGCCTATGACACCAGCGAGGAAGATGATGCCATAATTGGCGCCCAGTTGGGTTGCAACGGGATTATTCAGGTTTTGTTTGAACCTCTGGATTATGAGGATGAATCCAATCCCTGTGAGTTGCTGAAAAAGGTAATTAATCAGAAGCATCCTTTTGCGATTGTGGTCCAGTTTAATCTGAATAAATCAAAAGATCAGCCGGGGACAAAATTGGTAATTTCTGAAAATTCAGAAGTAACAGGAACTAAGCCGGAAAGGGAATTATTCAATCATATCATGGAACAAGCCGGCCTCACCCTGAAAAATAATAAATCCCATTTTGCTGAATATTTAATCGGAGAGGAAAGGCAGCATATTTTCATTCAGAATTATCAGCCACCGGTAAAATTGATCCTGGTTGGTGCAGGAAATGACGCTCAAATACTGGCGCAGCAGGCAGATTTGCTGGGTTGGAATGTGGTAGTTACCGACGGCCGCCCTACCCACGCCAATAAAGAACGCTTTACCGCATCCTGCCAGATTATCGTTTCAAAACCGGAACAAACCCTGGAAAATATCGAAATTGATACTCGCAGCTGTTTTGTATTGATGAGCCATAATTATAATTATG
>JAWOHC010000369.1:0-6964 GCA_046496275.1 Gillisia sp. | reverse complement strand
CTGAAATGGAAAGCACATTGTTATTGATCAGGCCTTTTTCTTCATTGATCCTGATCCATGATCCGTCATCTGCACCCCCAAGGTTTTTGATTTCTAATAAGGCCGGTTTTAAATTAAATTCAATATCCCATAACTATCTTTTTTAATGGATATTTATGGGATATTGATTTTAGAAATGGGATTAGGTTTTAGACTTTTTCTTGCTTTAAGATTGAAATAATCTGTTCAGCAAGTTCGGTACCTATTCTGTCCTGTGCTTCAATTGTTGCAGCGCCAATATGTGGACTAAGGGATATCCTGTGGTCCATCAATACTGTTATTGCTGGGCTTGGCTCATTTTCAAAAACATCAAGTCCTGCAAAAGCTACTTTTCCATTTTCCAGCGCTTCTATCAAAGCTACCTCATCTACGATACCTCCACGCGAGGTATTGATAATTCCAACCCCGTTCTTCATCTTTTCAAATTCCTTTTTTCCTATCACCGCTTTGTTTTGGTAAGGTACATGCACGGTAATAAAATCGGAATGTTGGATAAGGTCCTGAACAGGTTCTGTCTTGATAGGCACTTTTACCACCTGATCATTGTAAAAATGGAGCGTAATGTCTGTTTCTCCAACATGATCATCACTTGCAATGACTTTCATTCCCACTCCAAGGGCGATTCTGGCGACTGCCTTTCCAATTCTTCCCAATCCAATTATCCCTAAAGTTTTCCCGCGAAGTTCTGTCCCGCCTGAATAATTCTTCTTTAAATTCTTGAACTGCGTATCTCCGCTAAGCGGCATGTTTCGGTTGGAATCATATAAATATCGAACCCCTCCAAAAAGATGAGCAAAAACAAGTTCGGCAACAGAAGAGGAACTTGCCGCCGGAGTATTGATTACCTGAATTCCTTTTTTCCGGGCATGCACTACATCTATATTATCCATGCCAACTCCACCGCGTCCTATAATTTTAAGGGATGGGCAGGAATCGATAAGGTCTTTCCTAACCTCGGTAGCACTTCGTACCAAAATCACGTGTATCTTTTCCTTATTGATATAATTGATAAGTTGTTCCTGAGCAACTTTAGTGATAATCACTTCAAAACCTGCTTCTTCCAGTTTTTTAATTCCGCTTTGAGAAATTCCGTCGTTTGCTAATATTTTCATTTTATTTTTTATTTTTCCTATTAAGTTGTCGGCCATATATTGACACAAAACCTCGTGTAATGTGCTATGCGTGTCAACTTAATAGTCTTTCCTCTATTCTCTATTTTCTTTCGTCTGGTTAATTAAAGCAATTTTCACAAATTAGGTTTTATTGTGATGTTATAGCTGTTTGGTTGGCTATTTTAAAGGATTTAAGCCTTTCTCTCCAAATCGCTCATCACATCTACTAAAACCTGTACACTTTCAAGAGGTAGGGCATTATACATAGAAGCCCTGTATCCACCAACGCTTCGGTGGCCGGTAAGCCCAATGATTCCAGCGTCTATCAAGGATTTATCAAATCGGTCCTTTAAAGAATCTTTTGCGAGGTTGAAGGTTGCATTCATTTTTGAACGGTCTTCCTCTGCAGCAAATCCTTTAAACAGGGGATTGATATCTATTTCAGAATAAATCAATTGTGCTTTTTTCTTGTTTTGTTCTTCAATTCCTGAAATTCCGCCCTGGGCTTTTAACCACTTTAAATTAAGAAGGGAAACATACACTGCATAAACAGCAGGAGTATTGTACATGCTATCCTGGTCTATGTGTAATTTATAATTGAGCATAGAAGGGATTTTTCTGCTTATTTTTCCCAGGATAGCTTCTTTAATAATTACCAGGGTTGTTCCGGCAGGACCCATGTTTTTTTGAGCACCTGCATAAATCAGGTCAAATTTGGAAAAATCCATTTCTCTCGAGAAAATATCACTGCTCATATCACAAACCATAGGAACAGCAGTTTTAGGAAACCGCTTCATTTGAGTTCCAAAAATGGTGTTATTACTAGTGCAGTGAAAATAATCTGCATCTTCTGAAACGGTATATTTTTTAGGGATATAATTGAAGTTTCTGTTTTCTGAAGAGGCAATAACGTCCACTTCCCCAAATGGTTTTGCTTCCTTGATCGCTTTATCTGCCCAGGTACCTGTATTGAGATAGGCCGCTTTTTTTTCAAGTAAATTATAGGCGACCATCAAAAATTGCATGCTTGCACCACCTTGAAGGAATAAGGCTTTATAACCCTTATTTTCCAGTCCTAAGAGTTCCAGGGATAAGCTCCTGGCTTCTTCCATAACAGCTACAAAATCCTTGCTTCGGTGAGAAATTTCTAAAATTGATAATCCGGAATTATTAAAATCAAGTATTGCCTGCGAAGCTTCCTGAAATACCGTTTCCGGTAAAATACAAGGGCCCGCGCTAAAATTGTGTTTTTTCATAGGTAAATTTTTATTGGTTTTTTATAGGTCTCCCGGTAACTAACAGGAGTAATTCGCATATTTTCATTGGTGTTGGCATAAAGTTTCCTGTATGCTCTTTTCATACTATGTTTAAAAACAAAGATGCTAAATCCAAGCTTGTTTTGTGTTATTTATATGCTAATTAGTCCATCGGCAAGTTACAAAAACAGTGGTTTAAATAAAAATTATAGCAATAAGCTAATGAGTACATTTTTCCTAAAAAAGACTTTCAAACAACCATTTAAGATTTTTATTAAATTCCAGCTTTGGATATGTGCAGGCTTAACTAAAACGGGAGCCCACTAATCGTGGTATTATACCCTGCCCAAGAAAAGGTTTAAAGCTTGTTCAAGAATGCGAGCGTATCAACATTATCCGCATAATCCCAAAGTTGTGGATGTTGTGTTTCCCCAAAGGATACTTCGCTTTCCATTAAATCTTTTGAAACTACACATTGAAGGTTTTCTTTGTTTTCTTCAAGGGTTTTTATCAATGCAGCCTTATTTGTGTATCGTTCATAAAATAAAGTTGCAATTGGGGAACCAAAACCGGGATCCTCTTTCAAAATTAAAAACCCGTTATCCAGCAGCTTGAAGTTACTCATTAAATAGACCGCTTTATTATAATCGTAGTTATTGGCGTATTTGGCGTGATCCATTAAATGTGCCCAGGGAAGCATCGCGTTAAAAAATGAATCAAAATTATAATCTAAGGGAACATATAATTTAGAAACATTGCGACAACCCAATCCAAAATATCTAAAAATATCTTCCCCAAGTAACTTCAGTTCCTCCGGGGATTCATTTCCGGTGATAATTGCTACAGAATTTCTGTTTTTTCGAATAATAGAAGGTTTATTTCTGAAATAGTATTCAAAGTATCTGGCTGTATTGTTACTACCCGTGGCGATTATAGCATCAAAATTATTCATTCTGCCATCTGTAAATTCAATTTTATCGCTGAATTCAGGATTGATGGCTATTAAATAATCAGAAATGACAGGCAATAATTTTTTATCATTGGAAGATAATTTGACCAATACATTATGTCCAGCGATTAAAGCCGAAATAAAGTCATGGAAACCAACCAGAGGAACATTCCCGGCCATCACAAGGCCAATAGTTTTTGGTTCTCCCTGAAAATCATATGATTTTAGCCATTTCTCCAAATTATCTTCTGAAAGGGCCTTACTCCATTCTTCAAGGGAAAAGAGAACATTTGCCTTGGTGGACCAACCGTTGTAATGCACAGCCATATCAATTTGTTCCAACATCTCATCAAAAAAAGGATCGTTATTGGTCAGATCGGCTTGTTTTTCTATCCCCGAACTTTTAAACTGACTTAAAAAAACTCCCAATTGAATTAAATAAGATTTTCGTTGCTCGATTGTCATAGTGCTTATTTGGTTATGAACTGTTTTGGCTTTAAATTTGTCACAGCAAAATTAAAAGTTATCAATTAGAATACATCTATAATTTCCTGAAAAGAAACAGAAATCGATTTTGACGGTTTTAGGCAATAATTTAGATGTAATAAGAAAAAAAATATGGCAATTATAATAACAGATGAATGCATAAACTGCGGGGCTTGTGAACCGGAGTGTCCTAATACAGCTATTTACGAAGGTGCAGATGATTGGCGGTATGCCGATGGAACCGACCTTAAAGGAAAAGTGGTTTTAACCAATGGGAAAAATGTTGACGCGGATGAGGCCCAGGAGCCTGTAAGTGATGAGATTTATTATATCGTTCCCGATAAATGTACGGAGTGTCAGGGATTTCATGATGAGCCTCAATGTGCAGCAGTTTGTCCTGTAGATTGTTGCGTTCCGGATGATTCCTATGTAGAAACGAAAGAAGAATTATTGGCGAAACAGAAATTCCTGCATCACGATTCCTAAATTCGATGGAATAAAACATAAAAAATCCCGCTTCCGGCGGGATTTTTTATGTTTAAAAAGTAGCATCGGTAATCTATGAAACTACATATTTTAATTCATTCCTATAATAAGACGGGCTTTTTCCTGTAAATTTTTTAAATAGCTTATTGAAATGGCTAAAATTATTGAAGCCGCTTTCAAAACAAACATCCAGAATACTCATTTGCTTTTCGTGTAATAATTTGGCGGCATGAACAAGCCGGTATTCATTTACGAACTGAACAAAGGTTTTTCCGGTGATCTTTTTAAAATATCTGCAAAAAGAGGGGACAGTCATATTTGACATCCCTGCAATTTCCTCCAGGGGAATAGGACGGTTAAATTCTTCCTTAACAAAATTAAAAATTACATTAATCCTGTTATTGTCTTGGAGTTCAGCTTCCAATATAAAACCCTGTGCATTCAAAATAGTATAATTTTCTGCTTCCGCAAGATGATTCAGAATATTTAAAAGCCCGGTTAATTTTTCAAAATTGTTTTTAGTATTTAGATTTTCTATTTCCTTTCCAATCCTTCTTTTCTCCTCGCCATGAAATACAATTCCCATTCTTGAGGTTTCAAGAAGTGCTTTTATATTTTTCGTCTCGGGAATATCAAAAAAGGAATCACCTAAAAAATCCGGCTTAATTTGGATTACGGTTTCACATTCATGATCACTAAGGCTATCTGTGAACCCACAATGAGGCAAGCCAGAACCTATTAAAATTAAATCTCCTTTCCGGTAATAGGAAATATGACTTCCTATTTGCCTCTTACCGGAACCGCCATTTACATATACAAGCTCCAGTTCCGGGTGGTAATGCCAAAATGTATGATTTTTGTTTTGCAGATTTTTATTATATATCCGGTAAGAGAATGAACTACCAAAAGAGGGCACTATTTTTTCGAATCTTGGTTTTATTAGATTTCTCATAATATTCTTTATTTAAATAGGAATAATATAAATAAGATTTTGGATTCATTAATTTACATAATTAACGTAAATATGTGTTATTTTATCTTTCATAAATTATGATTAAATTAATAAAGGATAAAATTAAACATTATCTGGTTTATTTCATTGTAATTTTAATATGAAATCCCCTTTATATTTGTTTCATAATAATTAAAGTATTAACCTTTAAATTGAAAATTATGAAAAATGTATTTAAAAATTCTTTGTTGGTAGTATTCCTAAGCATAGGATTTATGATGGGTGCTGCCGAAGATTTAGATGTTAAGGTTGTAGACAATCAAAATTTAAAAGTAGCGCTTAATAGGGGTGAAAAAGGAGATGTTCTTCTATTGAAGGATACTTTTGGAAAGGTTCTTTTTAAGGATAGTATTGGAGAAATGGTATCCTATAAAAAGACATTCAATCTTGAATTGGTCCCAGAGGGTATTTACTACCTAAACCTCGATAAAAATGGTAGCCTTCTGGTTACTGCGATTAAGAAAACACAAAACGGACTGGAAATAGATAAATCATCCGGGTTTGTTTTTAAACCTTGTTTTGAAATTGAGAATAGCCAGGTTAGATTATTTTTGAGTAATCCAAAAAAAATGAAGGCTGAAATGAAGGTTTATGATTCCAATGGGATTTTAGTTGGAAATTTACACAGTAAAGAACTAGTGCTACAAAAAACCTTGGATTTTTCTCGTGTTCCATCCGGTACTTATAGCGTGGAAATTACAATTGATGGTCAGATATTTTTTAAAGAATTGAAGATTGGTTAGAAAATTAATATATAAACCATAAAAAAAATCCTGCTTTTCGGTAGGATTTTTTTATGGTTTATAAGTATCATTGGTACTTTATTAAGATGGTTCTCTTTTTAAGTAGATCACGGCCATAGGAGGAAGCGTTAAAGAAACCGAATAAGCCTTGTCGTGTGCAGGCGTTGCTTCTGAAATTACAAACTCCATATTCCCTACATTACTGCCACCAAAATCCTTGGCGTCACTATTGTAGATTTCATGCCATTTTCCAGCTTCAGGAACACCAATTCTGTAATTTTCTCTTGGGATAGGGGTGAGGTTACATACTACCAAAATGGTTTCTTTCATATCCTTTCCTTTCCTCAGGAAACTGATGACACTGCTATCTGCATCTTTAAAGTCGATCCATTCAAAACCTTCCGGACTAAAACTTTTTTCGTAAAGTGCCGGTTCGCTTTTATACAGGTGATTTAAAGCAGCTATTGTTCGCTGAATTCCTTTATGAGAATCTTCATTGGTTAAATGCCATTCCAGGCTGGAATCGTGGTCCCACTCTGAATTTTGTCCAAACTCACCACCCATAAAAATCAATTTTGTTCCTGGATGTGCAAACATATAGGAGTAAAGTGTCCTTAGGTTTGCACATCCAGGAACAAAATTGATTTTTATGGGTGGTGAGTTTGGACAAAATTTAGAGTGGGACCACGATTCCAGCCTGGAATGGCATTTAACCAATGAAGATTCGCATAAAGGAATTCAGCGAACAATATCTGCTTTAAATCACCTGTATAAAAGCGAACCGGCACTTTACGAAAAAAGTTTTAGTCCGGAAGGTTTTGAATGGATCGATTTTAAGGATGCAGACAGCAGCGTAATCAGTTTCCTGAGAAAAGGACAAG
>JAWOHC010000312.1:0-6336 GCA_046496275.1 Gillisia sp. | reverse complement strand
TTGATTGTAACCGGTTGGTTTTTGAACCCTAGGGTCTTGATTTGAAACAATACGATCATTACCATTGGTATTAATCACATATTCGTCCCTAAGATATTCATCCGGGCCATGACTTCCCATTTTAAGATCTCCAAAATCGGAGTAGGTAATGCTGGTTAGAAATACCCAGTTTTTCCTTCCGATATTAAAATCGGCGTGAATGGTTTTTTCATCACTGGCAGAGGCATACCGGGAATAGGCATTTCCGGAGACAACCGTATTGCGCCCCATAGCAAACTCCGGAGTCAAGGTGTAAAAATTCATCACACCCCCCACGGCATCACTCCCAAAAATTACAGATCCGGGACCTAAAATAACCTCCGCGCGTTCTACTGCCAAAGGATCTATAGAGATCACATTTTGAAGGTTTCCACTTCTGAAAATAGCATTATTCATTCGTACCCCATCTACCG
Source organism: Gillisia sp. (assembly GCA_046496275.1). Taxonomy (GTDB): domain Bacteria; phylum Bacteroidota; class Bacteroidia; order Flavobacteriales; family Flavobacteriaceae; genus Gillisia. The sequence goes on along the minus strand of JAWOHC010000312.1, from coordinate 5,884 downwards.
TGATAAGCAATCTGTTGGTTGAGAAACCTCTAATCATAGGACTTCCACCTCCCTGCTGACTTTTTTGAACATATACTTTGCCCGAACTTTCAAGAAGATCGGCAGCGGTTTGGGGATTGGAAAATTGAATTTCTTCTGAAGTAATACTCACCACCTGCCTTGGCAGGTCTCTTTTATTTTGCGCGAATTTGGAAACAGACAGGACAACTTCCTGAAGCTGATTTTCATCCGGAATTAAATAAACCTTATAATTTAATTTGATGTCGGATTTCTTGATGCGGAGTTCATGATGGGAGACGTGCTTAAATATTAAAATTTGATCATTGGAAAACCCGGAAATATCGGCAATCCCATCGAAATTAGTAAGTGTACTTTTGGTTTTCTCCTTGTTGTATATTGCCACATTGCTCAGGGGGATTCTTGACTCCCTATCCAGCACCGTTATTTCCTGAGCATAGGAATTACTGAACAATAAAAAAAGAAGCAGGCCTAAAAGAACTCGCATTTAATTGAAAATTTCGTGAAGCACCGCTAAGGATTTAGGTTTATTAAATGCGTCTATATGAAGTTGATAGTACATTAATAACATCTCGAGAAAATGACTTCGGTTAGTTTTGGTTAATTTCAGTAGTTCTAACTCATCAAAATTTATGCCCAGAAGCTGTTTTAAGATTAGGGAGTTTTGGCCTTCTATACAGTAATTATTGGTTTCCACATCCTGAAACACCCCGTCCAGCAAATTAAAGTAGTCAAAATCCATATTGGAATCATCGGGATAAAAACCAAGGTACCTGGTAAGATTCAGCATAAATAACAAATGAAAATTTGCGATCCTCTCGTGATGATCTAACCAGTTAAGTGTTGTTTCCAGATAATGATATAAAACTTCATTCGCTTCTTCCTCCTGAATTGAATTCCGCAGTATTTCAGAAATAAAAAGCACCATGGATGATTTTACAACATCTGTATGCAGTGTCTTGTAAGTGCTCAGCATTTTTGCTTCCTGTAAATATTCCAGCGTGCCCTTATCCTTATGCTTTGCAACCAGCTCCAGTTGAGACAACGGCTGAAACATGGATGTCTTGAATTTTCCTTTTTTAGATCTTAAAACCCCGCGCAAAATGTATGTTTTAAGGCCGCTTTTTTGGGTGTAGCATTTCACGATTAAATCTGCCTCCGCATATTTCAAGGCGCTTATAACAATGGCATTGGTTTTAACCAGCATCGGAAAAATTTTGAACGAAGATAAATAAAAAAGGCCGCTCCAAGAGCGGCCTGATTCTATAAACTTTTCCAAAGTTAAGGACTTTGGAAAAGTTTATTTTCCCTAAACGACTCCCTGTGCTAACATGGCATCTGCAACCTTTACAAAGCCTGCTATATTTGCTCCTTTTACATAATTTACATACGTATTTTCTCCACCGCCGTATTCCACACATTTATCATGAATACTACCCATGATCGCGTGAAGTTTTTCATCAACTTCCTCTGCAGTCCAGCTATATCTCATTGAATTTTGAGACATTTCAAGTCCTGAAGTCGCAACACCACCGGCATTAGATGCTTTCCCCGGAGCGTAAAGGATTTTAGCCTTCTGGAAAACCAAAACAGCATCTGGAGTACAAGGCATGTTTGCACCTTCACCCACACATATACAACCGTTATCTACCAGTTTTTTGGCATCTTCTTCCTGCAATTCATTTTGGGTAGCACAAGGCATGGCTATATCACATTTTACACCCCAAGGCGCTTCTCCTTCATAGTATTTGGCATCTGGATATTCGTCTACATATTCGCTAATCCTTCCTCTTCTCTCATTTTTTAGCTCCATGACAAACTGAAGTTTGGCTGTATCTATACCATTCTCATCCAGGATATATCCGCCTGAATCGCTTAATGTGATCACTTTTGCGCCAAGCTCTGTAGCTTTTTCTGCAGCATATTGCGCAACGTTCCCAGATCCGGAGATCACTACAGATTTACCTTTTATGGTATCTCCTTTATGCTCCAGCATATTCTGAGTGAAATATACATTCCCATATCCGGTTGCTTCAGGACGAATTAAAGAACCACCATAGGAAAGGCCTTTTCCGGTTAACACCCCGGTAAACTCATTTCTCAATCTCTTATACTGGCCAAACATATATCCTACCTCACGTGCTCCTACTCCTATATCTCCTGCAGGCACATCGGTATCTGCTCCAATATGGCGTTCCATCTCTGTCATAAGACTTTGGCAAAAACGCATTACTTCATTGTCTGATTTTCCTTTAGGGTCAAAATCTGACCCTCCTTTACCCCCACCCATAGGCAAAGTGGTAAGACTGTTTTTAAATACCTGCTCAAAAGCAAGGAATTTTAAAATGCTAAGGTTAACTGAAGGATGAAAACGTATTCCACCTTTGTATGGACCAATAGCAGAGTTCATTTGGATCCTGAAACCACGGTTCACCTGAGTTTTACCCGCATCATCAATCCACGGCACCCGAAACATAATCACTCTTTCCGGCTCCACCATGCGCTCGAGGAGCATTTTATTTTGATATTTTTTATTTTCTTCTATAAATGGGATTACTGTTTCGGCAACCTCATGTACAGCTTGCATGAATTCAGGTTCATTTTGGTTTCTTTTAGCAACAATGTCCAGGAAATCTTGTACATTTTTTTCCATAATGTAGTCCTTAGTGTATTTAAATATTAAGAATTTTGTAATTTCTTGTAAATATAAAAGTTATAGGTTGAATCCAGCGCATATTTTGCGTTTTGATGAAATATTAACGCCAATTTAATTAATGGTTTAAGGAAACAGTTTTAACAATAATTTTGTTAACTTCTATTTTATATATTTGTTATTCTTTCACCGCGTGGTATATGGCAGACTTGCGTTCCCTTTTAGTTGTTATCTGGCTGCTTTTCCTTCCCGTAGGAAGCGTATTTGCACAGCTTGGATTATCTCATGAAATTGGAATATTGGTAGGTCCCACTGCTTTTTTTACCGATTACGGCGAGCGTTATAATTTAAAGAACAATGTTAATAATGCCGGGATTGGAATTGGAATCGTGCATTATATGAATTTTGCCTACAGGGCAGATTGTAACTGTTATGCCCGCGAAACCTATTTCAACGACCACTTTAAAATACGCACCGAAATAGATTACTTTAGAACAAAACTTGAGCATTTTGGACCTATAGCCGAAAAACCCAAATCGGTTGGAGGAATCTTACTAAGGGCCATGCACGGGGAGACCCAAACCTTTGAAATTGGAGCAGGACTGGAGTATTATCCCCGCAGTATACGGGATTATCGTGCATTTTCCCATCTTTTCTCGCCATTTGTTAGCCTAGGGGTGCACTTTGTAAATTACTTTCCCAGTGCGTATTCAGACCTGGGACCAATTACCGATGAAAATAATCTATTTCCCACTTTTAGAAATGGCGGAGTTGATTTGGACAGCGGTTCTACCTGGGCCCTCGTTGGGATAGCAGGAACGCGGTTTCGCCTTGGACATTCAAGTGATCTCAATCTGGAAGCCCGGTGGCAATACTATGATACAGATTGGCTGGAAGGACTAAATGTACAGGGTCCGCAAAACAAGTTCAACGACCTGGTTTTTTGGGTTAATGTAGGCTACATTTATTACATAAATTATTAAACCAAAGAACCTCAGTTATTGCTAAGGCCCTTTTTTATAATTCATCCTAATCTTCTAACCCAAAGCCTGTTTAAGGTCTTCGATTAAATCTTCTTCATCTTCAATACCAACACTAAGGCGGATAAGGGAATCCACCACTCCTGTTTTTTCCCGTTCCTCTACAGGGATGGAAGCGTGGGTCATACTGGCAGGATGTCCTGCAAGGGATTCAACACCTCCCAGAGATTCGGCTAAAGTAAAAACCTTCAAATTTTCCACAACCTTAACGGCACTTTCCAGGGTGTCTTCTAAAGTTGTGAAGGAAATCATTCCGCCAAATCCGCTCATTTGCTTTTTAGCAATGTCGTGGTTGGGATGATCCTCAAATCCTGGCCAGTAAACGTTGCCCACTTTAGGATGCGTTTTTAGGAATCTTGCTACCTTTTCTCCATTTTCGCAATGCCGTTGCATCCTTATATGAAGTGTTTTTATTCCTCTTAATACCAGAAAACTATCCATTGGACCACAAATAGCACCACTGGCATTCTGTATAAAATATAATTTATCCGCAAGCTCTTGATCATTTACTACCAAAGACCCCAAGACCACATCACTGTGACCTCCAAGGTATTTTGTTGCAGAGTGCATAACGATATCGGCGCCAAGATCTAAGGGCCGCTGTAAATATGCTGTAGCAAACGTATTATCTACGGCCAATAGCACCTTATGCTTTTTGGATATTTTTGAAACTGCTTCAATATCTATAATATTCATCATAGGATTGGTAGGGGTTTCCACCCAAATCATTTTAGTGTTTTCATTGATGAATTCTTCAATTTTACCGGGGTCCCCCATCCTGACAAAATGGAATTTCAATCCCAAACCTTCAAATATTTTTGTGAAAAGCCGGTAAGAACCGCCATAAAGATCATTGGTCGAGATAATCTCGTCCCCGGGTTTAAAGAGTTTCAGCACCGCATCGATGGCTGCAAGGCCGGAACCAAAGGCAATACCAAATTTCCCATTTTCTATACTCGCAAGGGAATTTTCAAGCGCAGTCCTTGTAGGATTTGCACTTCGCGAATATTCAAAGCCTTTATGCCCTCCCGGTGTGGTTTGAGAATAAGTGGTTGTTTGGTAAATTGGTGCCATCACCGATCCATAAGCAGGATCTACATTATGCTGTCCCCCATGAATTGTTTTAGTATTAAATTTCATCTGTATATTTATTTTTTTAATGCTCTCCGGATAACTATCGGGAGTAATTCGCAAATCCCTGCCCACTGGCAATCAGGTTCATTGGGTGTTTGCATCTAGTTTCCGTTATGCTAATTTCATATGCCGATTTATTTCTTCTGAAGGCCGTACAAACCTGTCCAAAAGCCTGCCGGTTTACCGATGTTTTAAGAATTATCGTTTAGCTTATTTTCAGAAAATTTCGTTCAAGTAAATGTACCATTCGTATTGTTGATTGACAAAATAGCATGTACCTTTATCCCTAATTTAACATAAGAATTTATTGTGAAAAAACTGCTTTTACCGCTAACAATCATCGTATTGTTGGTGGGATGTAAGAATGAAGATGAAGCGTTGAATTTCGAGGATTTTTTTATAGAAGAGGTTTCTGAAACCGCCTGTAATTCCGAGGAAGAAAATTGTGCATTTATAAGTATTCATACTCCGCTTGCCCTGGAAACAGGGAAGTTAAGTAAAACCATCAACCAGAATATCGAGAAACACATACTTGGTTTCGTAGATTATCAGGAGATGAATGATATAGGCTCCCTGGAAGAACTCGCCCAACGATTTATTGATGATTATGAGGCCTCTGCCGAGGAATTTCAGGAATATAATATTCCCTGGGAAGCTTCGGTAGAAGGTAGAATTGTCCATAATTCTCGCGAACTTATTTCCCTGGAATATAAAATAGGATTATTTACAGGAGGTGCCCATGGATATTCCAGCATGAGCTTTCTGAATCTTAACCCTGAAACCGGGGAGGTTTTTTCCAATAAAGATCTGTTTACAGCCGGTTTCAATACTTATGCTGAAAAACTTTTCAGAAAAAACAATAATATCCCTGAAGAAGACCCTATTAACAGTACCGGATTCTTTTTTGAAGAGGATAACTTTCAATTGCCTAAAAACATTGGTTTTCTCAAAAATAAAGTCATTCTTAGGTACAATCCATATGAAGTAGCTTCCTATGCAGAAGGTGGTATTCAATTGGAAATTCCCCTGGAAGAAGTTA
>JAWOHC010000185.1:0-3321 GCA_046496275.1 Gillisia sp. | reverse complement strand
TATTGCGCGCATAATTGCAGGATAAAACAATTCCTGGGTTTCATCAATCTCATTTCTACCCGGCACTCCGGCGGTATGAAAATGATTGATATAATCTTTGTATTTGGTAATAGTTGCAATTACATCGCCTTCCATCACCTGCATATGGTAGATATCATAAAGCAGTTTAAAATTCTCCGGCTTTCCCATTTTATCTGAAAGTGCCACGCCCCATACCGTATGGTCACATTGATAATCCGGATGATCGACCTTACTGTTAAGCAATTCCATTACCATGATCACATTTTTTTCAGCGGCATATTTCACCAATGGGAGAAGTCCATTTGCGCAATTCTCAATCCCCGTTTCATCATCCATTCCCCTTCGGTTTCCGGAAAAACAAATCACATTTTTCACTCCGTTTGCGGCCGCTTTGTCTATTAGGCCACGATAGTTTTCCTGAAGTTTTGAATGATTCGCAGGATCATTAAACCCGTGTTCAATTACCGCAAAATCATCGGTCGCCATGGAACATTCAAGGCCGTATTTTTTGATGGTTTCCCATTCTTCGGGTTTTAAAAGATCTATGGCCTGAATCCCCATTTTTGCACATTCTGAAGCGAATTCCTCCAGTGGAATATCATTAAAGCACCAGCGACATACAGAATGCTTAAAATCATGGTCGGTGATTTTGAAGGATTCCTTCAGGATCTCTAAAGATGAAAAGGATGATAATACTCCGCTTAATCCCAGCGCTCCGGAACCCAAAGCAAGATTCCTAAGGGCTTCCCTTCTGTTATATTTACTTGGCATAATTTGATAAATTAATTAATAGCTCCTCAATTTAATGCTTTTTGGGATTGTAGCATAAAAATCTAATTTATAAATGTGCATTTTACATTAATTTTCCGGAAATCGAACTTTCTGAAGTATATTTTTCTGAAAGCTTAAAAATCAAGGTTATGTTTTAAAGCATTATGGATTTCAAATAAGAATTGCCATTTTTTCTCCGTTCATTTTTAACCACAAAGCCCGCCAAGAAAAAAATGTTGTTTAAAATGAACCAACTCGCTATTTATTGTATTGTAAATTAGAAATGACTACTAGACAGAAGTACCAATTGGAAAATCAAGACTTTGCGACCTTTGTGAAAACTTTGCGCCCTTAGCGGTTAAAGCACGCACCTTTCTGCAATTCCCTAAAACAGAACCTAAATCAAAAATATCAGAGCAAGATCAGAAGTTTAAGCAGAAAAATATCAGATTCTTTCTTAAGAGATCTCAAAATTATATCCTGCCTTCATCAGTTTTTTATAGGTTTTGTGATCGAACCTGTAAAGAAAAGCTCCGCGCCTGGAGGAGGATTTATCCTTCTCATCCAGCTTGATCAATACATTATGGGAAAGCACTTTTTTACGAAAATTTCGGGCATCCAGCTCTTTTTGGTAAATAGCTTCATATAGCTGTTGTAGTTGTGGAATGGTGAATTTTTCGGGCAATAGTTCAAAACCTATAGGCTGATACCGGGCTTTGCGTTTTAAACTTTCCATGGCATCTGCAACCATTTGGTCGTGATCCAGCACCAAAGTCGGTTTTTGGTCGATGTCATACCAATGTGCTCCATGTTTTTCTACCAGCTGTTTATTAGAATCATCAATGCGCATAAGGGCATATTGGGCGATGGAAATACACCTAAACCCGGGATCGCGATCTGCAGCGCCATACGTGTGAAGTTGCTCCATGAACACATTTTCCAGCCCGGTGATCTCCGCCAACACCCGCTTAGCGGCGTGAGATACATCTTCCTCCAGCTTTACAAAACTGCCTATTAGGGACCATTCCCCACTCTGGGGTTCAACTCTTCTTTTGAAGATCAATAATTTTAGTTTTCCTTCATCAAATCCAAAAATGATACAGTCGGTTGCAACATACATCTTGTCGTTTTGATTGTAATAATCAGGGTGAGAAACCATACGTTTTAAAAAAAATTAAAGTAAATTAATGGCACATTTTTCAGTAAATAAAATTAATGTATTATTTACATTTATTATATTTGCTTTTAACAACATTTAAATTTACATCTTTTTGAATTTCAACCAGCCGCAAAATCCAAAAGATTTTCCCTTTATCCGGAAAAATGATCCAGGTAATTCAACTATTATTGTGGAGTCGCCGGGACGAATTAATCTTATTGGGGAACATACAGATTATAACCATGGCTTTGTATTTCCCACTGCAATCGATAAGAAGATCCATTTTGAGATCAGCAAAAACGGCTGCAAAGAAACCTGTCGCATCTTTAGCGAGACCTATAAATCCTGGTTTTGGTTCAATTTGAGTTCGATCTCAAAAAGCCCTGAAAGTTGGGAGAATTACATTCTGGGGGTTGTACACGAAATTCAAAAAATCAAAAAAATAGATCATGGGTTTGACTGTATCATAAAAAGTGATTTGCCGGTTGGTGCCGGAATAAGCTCTTCGGCTGCTTTGGAATGCGGACTGGCAGCGGGTTTAAATGAATTGTTTCAATTGAACTTTTCAAAACTGGAGATCGTGAATATCGCGAAAGCTGCAGAAAATAATTTCGTGGGGTCAAATTGCGGAATCATGGACCAGTTTGCTTCTGTTATGAGCAAAGAGGATCATTTTATTTTACTGGATTGTCTGACACTGGAAGCCGAATTTATTCCTGCCGATCTCAAAAACTGCAAGATCCTTTTAATCAACTCCATGGTTTCCCATAATCTCGCAGAAGGTGAATATAATGTGCGAAGGTCTGAATGTGAACATGCGTTGAAGACCCTACAGCAAAAATTCCCTGAAGTAAAAACCCTTCGGGATGTGGACCTGGAACTTCTGGAATCCTGCACAAAGGATCTTTCAGAAAAAGAACACATCCGGGTTTTATACATACTTCAGGAGAATGAACGGGTTTTAAAAGCAGCAGAAGCCATGAAAAACGGAGACCTGAAAAAACTTGGCGAGCTGATGTACCAATCCCATTACGGATTAAGAGATCTTTATCAAGTTAGTTGTAAAGAACTCGATTTTCTTGTAAAATTTTCCGAAAACGAGGATTTCATCTACGGCTCCCGCATGATGGGCGGAGGTTTTGGCGGTTGCACCATCAATCTTCTAGAAGAGGCCCATATCCCGGATTTTATTTCAGAAGTAAGCAAAGCCTTTGAAAAAGAGTTTAACTGCATTCCTGAAACTATCACGGTGTCTCCCGGGGAAGGAACGATTTTCTCAAGAAAATAGTAAAAACGGGATGGCCTGGGCGCTGATCGGCGGACTCACCAGCTCGATGTTCCTGACCCTCATCGTGGTTCCGGTGGTTTAC
>JAWOHC010000164.1:0-6847 GCA_046496275.1 Gillisia sp. | reverse complement strand
TGATACGTAATAAGCGGTCTGGACGAGACTCGAACTCGCGACCCTCTGCGTGACAGGCAGATATTCTAACCAACTGAACTACCAGACCGTTGCGTTATTGCGAGTGCAAATATACAGTTGTTTTTATATTGCACAAACTTTTTTTTGTATTTATTTATTAGAAAAGTCATGCTTAACCTCCAAATTTTTGTCTTTCAATAAGATAGGTGGTTAAAATTTTTTCAAAATTTTCTCCTATATCGGCCTGAACGTATTTAATCCGGTATTTTGCGCACTGTAATTTTAGTATCGAAACATAATTTGTCGCGATTTCCCGGTAAGATTCTTTGAAATTATCGGCATACAAGTCGATTTGCGCCCCGGTTTCCACATCGGTGAACCGCCTGGGAACATTGTCGAAATCAAAATCGAGCTCTCTTTTCTTATCTATTACATGAAAAAGCACCACTTCATGTTTGTTGTATTTTAAATGTTTTAGGGCCTCGAACAATTCGGCTTCATCCTTATCATCCTGGAACATATCCGTAAATAAAAAAATCAGGGAACGACGTTTTAACTTTTCTGCGATTTGATGTAAATAGGTATAGCTGTCGGTGGTTTTGTTTTTAACAGGATTGCCCAGAATAGTATTCAGCTCGCTCAACAACATCCTGTGATGCCGCTCACTTCCTTTCTCCGGGGCATAATATTCATAAGCATCACTGTAGATGCTTAATCCCACCGCGTCCCGCTGTCGCTTTAAAATGTGCATTAGGGAAGCTGCTGCCAATACAGAAAAGCCAATCTTATTTAGAGAATCCCTGCGGAAGCTTTTCATTTCGGGAAAATGCATGGATGCAGAATTATCCAGGATCAGGTGACAGCGCAAATTGGTTTCCTCCTCATACCTTTTTGTATAGAGCTTGTCGGTCTTGGCAAATAATTTCCAATCGATGTGCCGGGTGCTTTCACCACTATTATAGATCTTATGTTCGGCAAATTCCGCAGAAAACCCATGAAACGGACTTTTATGCATCCCGGAAATAAAACCTTCCACTACCTGTCTGGCCAATAGCTCCAAATTGGTAAATCCACCCGAGTTATGTACTTCCTGCTGTAAATCCATTTTCACTTCCACTCTTCCCCTTGATGGGATGATTAATTTTTACTAAGATAATTTATTCTTTAGAAAGAGTTGTAAGGAGAATTGTGATCAACAAGAATATTTAAATTTAAGCATCTGCAGGCACAATTATTTTTCGCCAATATATTAAGGTGACCGCACTATTATTGACACATAAACAGAATGTAATATTTTATACGTCAACTTAATCTCCTGGTTCTTGTCTCTTAAATCTTAGCTTCCAACTTGATCTTTTATCTATATTCTTTGGCCTGGTTACTACCTAAATAAAAACATTCGTGTATTCGTGACCAGACCTTCATTTTTTTATTTAAAAATTAACTGAAAGAAAAAAATATTTCCTAACGCATCTCAACCTCTTGAATATCCTCAAAATGAAATTTCAGAAAAGCTAATAACAACAGGCTATTTAAGCGATTTTGAAAGAAAAGTGTTGCATCTATATTCCTAATCTTCAGCAATATTGAGATGTAAAACAGTTTATAATTTTATTAAGAAAAAGTATACTACTTAAAGTTAGCTTTACATTTTTTCAGCGTATTGCCCTAAAAAAATAATTCGTCAGCCCACGATCCTCATATATGTTAAATGGAATATGATAATGAACCCTCTTTAGGTTGTCACACTGATGATTTAGAGCACCTGTTAGATAACGCACCCATTGCCTTTTACATTTGTAATGGCCAGGGGGCAATTACCTATTTCAATCTTGCAGCCGCAAAACTTTGGGGCAGGAAACCTATACCGGGAAAGGATTACTGGTGTGGAAGCTGGAAAATGTATTACCCGGATGGCAGTCTTATGGAATTGGAGAATTCCCCTGCCGTTAAAGCCATAAAAACAGGAAACCCTCCCCAGGATACGGAGGCGAGAATCTGCAGGCCGGATGGCACTTACAAAAATATTCTCATCTACCCTCAGGCACGCTATGATACTTCAGGAAATATTTGTGGCGCCGCTTTTACCCTTTTAGACACAAGCCATCAGGATCAAATTAAACAGGCTACCCTTTCTGCAATTGTTGAATCATCTGATGATGCAATTGTAAGCAAGGACCTTAACGGAATTGTTACCAGCTGGAATGCAGGGGCCGAGAGGATCTTTGGATATACTGAAGCTGAAATTCTGGGCAAATCCATTACCTGCCTTATTCCTGAAGATCGTTTGGAGGAGGAAAAAGAGATCCTTCACAATATAAGGATTGGGAAAAGGGTAGATCATATAGAGACCATAAGGCTGGACAAAAATGGAAGAGAAATCCCTATCTCTTTAACGGTATCGCCTGTGAAGAACGCTGCCGGAGAAGTTGTGGGGGCATCTAAAGTGGCACGAAATATATCTGACAGGCTTAAGGTTGAGGAAAAAACATCGTTGCTTTCAGCTATTGTTGAATCATCAGATGATGCTATAATAAGTAAAAACCTGGATGGGATTATCATGAGCTGGAATCCGGGAGCCGAAGCCATTTTTGGGTATTCTGAAGCTGAGGCCGTTGGACAACCTGTAACTATGCTTATTCCTGAAGAAAGGCTGGAGGAAGAAGAGGTGATTCTTAAAAAGATTAAGAAAGGTGAAAAATTAGATCATTTTGAGACGGTGAGGAAACACAAATCCGGCAAAAATATCACCATCTCCCTAACAGTTTCACCAACTAAAGACAGCCGGGGTAATGTGACTGGAGCCTCCAAGGTGGCGCGGGATATCACCACACAAGTAGAAGCACATGAGATCCTGGAAAAATATACACGTAGCCTGGAAGTTTTAAATACAGTAGGAAAAAGTATTACCGAAAACCTGGATCTAAAAGGGATTCTACAACGAGTTACAGATGTGACCACAAATTTGACCGGTGCCGCCTTTGGGGCTTTTTTCTATAATACTTTAGATGCAGAAGGAAAGGGTTTCCGGCTTTTTACACTTTCGGGAGTACCTAAAAATGCTGCGGAAGGACTGGGAATGCCTAGACATACCGAAATGTTCCAGCCTACCTTCGTAGATAAGAAGGTAGTACGTGTAGATGATATTCATCAACATCCCGCCTACGGTAAAAATGCCCCTCACACCGGGCTTCCCAAAGGGCATTTTGATGTAACCAGTTATATGGCCATTCCTGTGGTTTCAAAAACCGGAGATGTTATTGGCGGATTACTTTATGGCCATCCCAAAAGAGCCATGTTCAGCAAAGAGCACGAACAACTTGTAATAAATATTGCGGCACAGGCTGCTGTATCACTTGATAATTCGAGGCTCTTTGAGAAGGTTAAATCCCTGAGTGATAAAAAGGACGAATTCATTGCCCTTGCAAGCCATGAATTAAAAACCCCCCTTACTACAATGAAGGGCTATTTGCAATTGCTTTCTAAACAGGAAACTGATACAACAAACGGAATGTTTGTAAATAAAGCCCTGAACCAGGTTGAAAAACTTAATAACCTTGTGGAAGATATTTTAAATATGTCAAGGATAGAAAAAGGCATACTGGAATTTAATCTGGAAGTGTTCGATCTAAGGGAAATGCTTGAAGAAATTGCAGAGACCTTCAGCTATTCCGCAAAAACTCATGAGATTGTATCCAATGTAGGAGAGAAGCCGGCAATCATAAAGGGAGACAAACAAAGGATTGAACAGGCAGTTCTTAATCTTATGACCAATGCTATAAAATATTCCCCGGCCGCCAATGCTATAAACCTCAATCTAGAGCTTAGCGCCGAAACAGTAAGAATAGGAGTGCGGGATGAAGGCATAGGACTTACCCCAGATCAAAAGAGACAATTATTCACCCGCTTCTATAGGGCAGAAAATTCCAAAGGAATTAATGGGCTGGGACTGGGATTGTACCTCACCAAACAAATCGTAGACCGGCACCAGGGAAAAATTGAAGTGGCCAGTGAATATGGAAAGGGTTCTGAATTTATTATTACCCTGCCACTGGAAAATAAAGAGAACCAAACCAGATCAAAAACCTAGGGGTAAGCACACAATTTTTGAATTGAACCCTCAATGACGGATTAACCAACTTGATTTTCCTTAAAAATAATGAGCAATATACTAAACTCCAAAATGTGTTATGAAAGAAATATTTGTTGTTGAAGATGATGATGGAATAAGAGAATTATTAGAATTCCTGCTGAGTGATAGAAATTATGATGTAAAAACTTTTCCCTCGGTAAGATCTTTTGAGAGCAATCTCCCGGCAAAAACACCGGACTTATTCCTGCTGGATATGATGCTGCCAGACGGAAACGGCCTGGACTTATGCAAAAAACTTAAGCAAACCCAGAGCACACGAAACATCCCCGTTGTTCTAATGTCTGCCCACGCGCACCTTAGCCAAATGGAGTGTGCAGATGATTTCATTGCCAAACCATTTGATGTAGACGACCTTATTGCAAAAATAGATAGGCAATTGGATAAATAGAGAGAAGGTTATCGGAAAAGGATTCCGAATCCTTATCCCCCATTAAAAACAAGCAAGCAGGCCCGGAAATAAAATTCCGGGCCTGTTGTATTATTATTAAATAAGGATTACAAAAGCACCTCCAATGCTTCAGCATATGATTTTTTAGGGAAAAATTATACGCCCGAAAAGAGAATTGCTCGAAGGTACTAATAATCAAATATGAACATCTGCCTGCCGGAAATTTAGGTACAATTATTTTTATCACTATTCTAACTAAGAAAACCATATGTGCATTCTTGGCTAGGCTTTCATTTCTATATATCTGAAAATTAGAAACAAAAAAAGGCCCCGTTTTACGGAGACCTTTTAAAACTATTAATTTTTGAACTATTACAATAAAGCATCCAATGCTTCAGCGTATGTATTTTTAGGGGCAACGCCTACCTGACGGCCAACTACTTCTCCATTTTGGAAGATCAATACAGTTGGGATATTTCTAACTCCGTATTTCGCTGCAAATTCCTGATTTGCATCTACATCGAGTTTTCCAACAACTGCTTTTCCTTCGTAATCTTTGCTAATATCTTCTATAATTGGTCCAACCATTCTACAAGGTCCACACCAGGCCGCCCAAAAATCAACCATTACAGGTTTATCACTTTTTAGTACGGTCTCTTCAAAATTAGCATCTGTTATCTCTAAAGCCATAATATTTATTTTTTCTTATCGATTAATATGTAAAAATAGTCAATTATTTCAGCAAACCTTACAATGCATATCACATTTCATTATATATGCATCACAACCACCTATTTTTTATGTGCGCACTTTTCTAATTGTTTCGGTTTTTAAGCGGGCACTAATTAATTCAGCTTATAAACTACCTGCGCTGCTTCCAAAGCATCCAGCAGTTCCTGCGAAATTCTCACCTTCTGTTTTTTACTGGACATACTCACTTTTACCATATCCTTCATTTCATACACTATAAAGTTCAAAATGTGATCTCCGCGGTGTGCCCTGAAAATATCTTTTAAAGAATCGATTTGTTCTTCCTTTAAATGATTTATATCCAGCTGAATGGTTAATTTTCTTGCATACATATCCATAATATCGTGCAATAGCTGAAAATTATTGAACTGAAGCCTTGGATCTCCTTTACTTCCTGTTTCCCGGTTTGTCCAGCCTTCCTTCACAAATGCTTTTATATACACAAAACTATTGGGTACCAGGAAATGCTGAAATTTTAGGTACTCCTCTCCATAGATCCTAAATTCATAAGAATCCCAGTAATCTTCCACGCTAAATGCTGCCCAGCCTTTCCCCATTTTGGAAACCCGGTGTTGCACTTCTGAAACAACGCCCCCAAAGGCCATTTCACGATTGATGAAATTATCAAGATTGGTAAAATCTGAAACTTTCGCGGTACAGAAATAATTCATCTCTGCCCTAAAATCGTCCAGCGGATGTCCGGAAATATAGATTCCTACCACTTCCTTCTCCCGCTTTAATTTCTCCATGGTTCCCCATTCTTCACAAGGAGGCACCACGGGTTCCGGAATTTGCACATCACTGGCTTCCCCAAAAAGGCTTACCTGAGAAGAATTCTCACTTTCCTGGAATTTTGCCGCATATTTTATCGCCTTTTCCAAAAAAGTGATTCCATCGCCTTCATCGTGGAAATATTGAGCTCGGTGATTTCCAAAACCGTCAAATCCTCCTGCGAGTACAAGATTTTCAAACGCCTTTTTGTTGGCTGCACGAAGGTCGATACGTTTGGCCATATCAAAAATGGATTTATAGGGGCCACTTTCGGTTTTCCTCAGTTCCACAATAGTGGCAACCGCACCGGATCCTACTCCTTTGATGGCTCCCATCCCAAATCGTACCGCGTATTCCTTGTTTACTGAAAATTTATAATAAGATTCATTTACATCCGGCCCCAGAACTTTTAGCTTCATTCGCTTGCATTCTTCCATAAAGAAGGTCACCTGCTTGATGTCATTCATATTATTGGAAAGTACGGCAGCCATATATTCTGCCGGATAATGGGCTTTTAAATAGGCTGTCTGGTATGCGATCCAGGCATAACAGGTAGAGTGGGATTTGTTAAAAGCATAAGCTGCAAAGGCTTCCCAATCTTTCCAAACCTTTTCCAGGATCTCCCGGGGGTGTCCCTTTGCTTCTCCTCCATCCAGGAATTTAGGCTTGAGTTGTTCCAGCAGGGCAAAAATCTTTTTACCCATGGCCTTTCTCAAAACATCGGCTTCACCTTTAGTAAAACCTGCAAGTTTTTGAGAAAGCAACATCACCTGCTCCTGGTAAAC
>JAWOHC010000131.1:0-3592 GCA_046496275.1 Gillisia sp. | reverse complement strand
GGAGTTTTTGAATCTTCCATTAGGGAAGTAACAACGCTTATTCACGAGAATGGCGGGCAGGTTTATATGGATGGTGCAAACATGAATGCACAGGTAGGACTTACAAATCCCGGTGCAATTGGCGCCGATGTATGCCACCTGAACCTCCATAAAACTTTTGCGATTCCTCATGGTGGTGGTGGCCCCGGAGTGGGTCCAATATGTGTTGCAAGTCAACTACTTCCTTTTTTACCAGGTAATCCGGTGATTAAAACCGGTGGGGAACAGGCAATTACCGCAATTTCTTCAGCACCCTGGGGATCGGCTTTAGTATGTCTTATTTCGTATGGTTATATCACAATGCTTGGAAGTAAAGGTTTGCAGAAAGCAACAGAATATGCGATTCTTAATGCCAACTATATTAAAGCCAGGTTAAAAGATCATTATCAAACTTTATATTCCGGAGAACGCGGAAGAGCAGCACACGAGATGATTCTGGACTGCCGTCCTTTTAAAAACAACGGAATTGAAGTGGTAGATATCGCCAAACGACTAATAGACTATGGATTTCACGCTCCAACCGTCTCCTTCCCGGTTGCCGGAACTTTAATGATAGAGCCTACAGAAAGTGAAAGCAAGGCAGAACTGGACCGTTTTTGTGATGCTTTAATTTCCATAAGACAGGAAATAAGTGAATCTTCTACAGAAGATGAAAACAATATTTTAAAAAACGCACCTCATACTATGCCTATGCTTACTGCCGAAACCTGGGAATTCCCATATAGCAGAAAACAGGCAGCTTTTCCTTTGGAATATGTTGCCGACAATAAATTCTGGCCAACGGTAAGAAGATTGGATGATGCGTATGGAGATAGAAATTTGATATGCACCTGTGATCCTATAGAAGAATATATGGAAGCATAAAAAAAACATTGTGATCAATGTTTGAAAGATTCTTAAAATAAGCGTACAAAAATTTAATTGTTATTGATATTTCCTGCGTAAAATATCAAAACTATAAATAAGAATATTTTTTCCACTTTGTTGGTCTAAACTAAAATTCCTTTTAGTAATTTAGTTTGAGATTATGCAAATTAAGTAGTTTCAATGAGTATCAAAATAACAGGTATAGGCAGTTTTATTCCTAACTTAAAAAGAAAGAATTCAGACTTTTTAAACCAAGAATTTAGGAATACCGACGGATCATCGTTCCCTCATGCAAATGAGATTACTATTGAAAAATTTCAGGCAATCACTGGAATTGCAGAACGCAGGTATCTGGAAGAGAATTTAAGCACTTCAGACATGGCGACCGTTGCTGCACAAAGGGCAATTGAAGATGCAGGCATTGACCCTGAAACCCTTGACTATTTAATTGTTGCCCACAACTACGGAGATGTAAAATCCGGAAGTGTTCAAAGCGATACTGTACCCAGCATTGCAACCCGTGTTAAACACAATCTAAAAATCAAAAATCCCAAATGTGTTGGATATGATGTGTTGTTTGGCTGTCCGGGTTGGATCGAAGCAGTTATCCAGGCGCAGGCTTTTATAAAATGCGGAATGGCAAAGAAATGCCTAGTAATTGGCGCAGAAGCCCTATCCAGAGTTGTGGATAAGTATGACCGGGACTCTATGATTTTTTCAGATGGTGCCGGAGCTACAGTACTGGAAATCACCGATGAGGAAGGCGGGATTCTGGCACATGATTCAGCTACATATGCTTATCAGGAAGCCAATCATATCTATTTTGGAAAGTCCAATCTTCCTGGCGAGGTGGAAGACACCCGCTTTATTAAAATGAATGGCCGCAAGATCTACGAATTTGCACTTACCGAAGTTCCTGGAGCGATGAAAATCTGCCTGGAAAACAGCGGAAAAACAATTAATGATGTCAAGAAAATTTTCATCCATCAGGCCAATGAAAAAATGGATGACGCCATAATAAAACGTTTTTACAAATTACATAAAATGCCTGTTCCGGAGAATGTGATGCCAATGAGTATTCAGGAATTAGGAAATAGCAGCGTAGCCACTGTACCTACCTTATTGGATCTTGTGATACGCGGAAAAATAAAAGATCAGGAACTTAAAAAAGGGGATGTTATTATTATGGCCAGTGTTGGTGCCGGAATGAACGTTAATGCCATCGTATATCAATACTAACATGTACGAAAGGACCTTTCCTACCAAAAGATTTAAAAAAACCCTGGAATTTTTAGAAGCAAATGTTCCTCCACCTGCAAAAATTTTGGATCTGGGAGTTGAAAATCCCTTTTCTGAAATCATGATACAAAATAAGTATCTTGTTAGCAATACCAAAGGTGAGGATCTCGACCTTGATACCACTGCCGTAAAAACCAATGAATACGATCTTGTTACAGCCTTTGAAATTTTTGAACACCTGGTATCGCCCTTCACTGTTTTAAAGGATATTCAAGCTACAAAACTCGTCGCGACCGTTCCTCTTAAAATGTGGTTTTCTAATGCCTACCAAAATAAAACCGATTTAAGAGACCGGCATTTTCACGAATTTGAAGACTGGCAATTCGACTGGCTGCTGGAAAAAGCAGGATGGGCGATTAAAAAACGTGAAAAATGGACCAACCCCGTTAATAAAATCGGTTTCAGGCCATTGCTTAGAAAATTCACACCCCGTTATTACGCGGTTTATGCCGAACGATCTTAAAATTTTCAATATTCCCTTCAAATCAATTTTCCTCTACGCCAATTTTCGCTAATCAGATTATTGTATTTTAGCAAAAACAATCGCTTTCTTGAAACTATATATCGTAATTCCAGCATATAACGAAGCTGAATTCATAGGAAAAACTCTTCAGTCTTTGGTAGCTCAAACCAGGCTTCCGGAAAAGATCGTAGTTGTAAATGATCAGTCTACAGACGCGACCAGGGAAATCATCCTGGATTTTGCTGAAAAATACGATTTCATCTCCCTTGTAAATACCACTTCTGAAGGGGACCATTCTCCCGGAGGCAAAATAATTCAAACTTTTAACCAAGGTTATAACATCCTGGATGAAGATTATGACATCATTTGTAAATTTGATGCCGATTTGGTTTTTCCTGAAAATTATCTTGAAAGTATAATCCGCATATTTGAAGCAGAGGCTTCAACCGGAATGGCAGGCGGTTTTTGCAGCATTCTTAAAAATGAAAATTGGGTTTTAGAAAATCTTACCGATAAGGACCATATCCGGGGAGCATTAAAAGCCTACAGAAAGGAATGTTTTCTGGAGATTGGAAAACTTCAGCCTGCGATGGGCTGGGATACTGCGGATGAGCTTCTGGCTCAGTTTCATGGCTGGAAGGTAAAAACCGACCCTGAGTTAAGAGTAAAACATTTAAAGTCCACTGGCGCCAGCTACAACATTACTTCAAAATACAAGCAGGGAGAAGCTTTCTACCGGCTTCGGTACGGATTTTTCATCACCCTGATAGCTTCCGCTAAATTGGCATTTCTAAAAAGAAATTTTGGTTATTTCAACGATTACCTCAGCGGATATTTCAAGGCAAAACAAGAAAAGCAGCCTTTTCTTGTTTCCGAAGAAGAAGGCCGCTTTATAAGAAATTTACGATGGCAAAAAATGCGACG
>JAWOHC010000219.1:0-9475 GCA_046496275.1 Gillisia sp. | reverse complement strand
AGCCAAAAACACCTGCGAAAATCGAATTTGGAAATTTTTGAATAGCAATATTCAATTCTTTGGTAGCCGAGTTAAAGTAACGTCTTACGGCTGCCAGTTTATTTTCAATGTCGGAAATTTCTTTTTGAAGATGCATGAAATTTGCACTCGCTTTTAAATCCGGATATGCTTCTACCTGAATATTCAATCCCTGCAATGCAGCTCCCAAATCCTTCTCTGCAGCGATTTTTTCATTGATCCCTGTGGCTGAAATTGCTCTTTGTCTTGCATTGGTTACCGCTTCAAGTGTTCCGCGTTCGTGTTCCATGTAGCCTTTAACCGCTCCAAGAAGTTGTGGTACCAGGTCATGACGTTGTTTTAACTGCACATCTATATCTGCAAAAGCGTTTTCCCTGTTGTGCTTGAAGCTTACCAAACTATTGTAAATAGACACTCCCCAAATGACGAGCACCAAAATGATTCCTAATACGATATACAATGCCATAATTTTAGTTTTTAAATTTCAACTCCAAATATACCCTAATTTAAGGAATTAGTATTTTTGTTTAACTTATTAAGGAGTACTATTTTTTAAGAATGATCCGGTAAAGAATCAAAATCGTTCCGTCTTTGGCATAACTGCAAGAACCAGGAAATATAAGATTTGAGATATGAGTATTGAGTATTGAGAAATAGAAAATAGAAATAATTACTATTTTTGATAATGAAAATTAATATCTAAAAGCGGTCAACACTAATCAGGGAAGTACAAAATGTACGGCCTTAGAATTAAAAATCAAGAATGATCTGTGTTACCTCTCATATCTCAATACTCACATCTCAATACTTTTTAAAAGATAGAGTATCCAGTTAGTGTTGTAAACCGTTCCAGGGCAGCCATGCCCAATTCAGAGTTTCCTTTGGGATTTAAAAGAGGGCTCCAAACTGCTACTGAATACTGACCTGGATGAATTGCGACAATACCGCCTCCTACACCACTTTTTCCCGGCAAGCCTACCTCAAAACTAAATTCCCCGGCTTCATCATAAAACCCACAGGTTTGCATCAAGGCATTGATACGTTTATTCTTGGTTTTTGAAATAATCCTCTCGCCGGTTTCCAAAAGTTTCCCCCGGTTTGCGTAGAGCATAAATGCTTTAGCAAGCTCTTCACACGACATAGCTAAAGAGCATTGATGAAAATAGAAATCTACTATAGGCTCAACATCATTCTTTATGTTTCCAAGGGCTTTCATATAATTCACCAAGGCATAGTTCCTGTATCCTGTAGATTTTTCAGAAGCAGCCACCGTATAATCATAATCAATTTCAGGATTACCGGAAATTTTCCGGACGAATTCCAACAACTCGGCTTTAGGGTCTTTCAGGTTGGAAACCAAAATATCGCAAATCACAAGAGCGCCGGAATTTATGAAGGGATTTCTGGGAATCCCCTTTTCATGCTCCAGTTGGGTTAGTGAATTAAAGGGATCTCCGGAAGGTTCTACATCAACCCTGTCCCAAAGATCTTCCCCCAGGATCTTCATCGCCATAGTGAGTGTGAAAACCTTGGAAATACTTTGTATGGAAAATTTTTCAGAACTATCTCCAAAGGATGAATGTTGTGCGCTGGTAGAATAAAGGTGCATCCCGAATTTTTTGGGATCCACTTTGGCCAGTTCGGGGATATATGAAGCCACTTTTCCAAATACATCCCTGTAATTGAATTCTTCCTGGATTTGATCCAATATTTTTTGATAATTCATTTTTTAATTTAAATCGTTAAGGGAACTCCCGGTAGATATTTCAACCGGAACCTGATTTACCCGGAAAATCCGGGCGCTCAGACTTCCTTTTAAGGTGATGTTTTCGCCTGAAATTTCCAGCCAGCTTCCTTCCCTTAAACCTACAACAGGCTGAGAGTTTATGGAGTGGAATTCTTTGATTCTGGTTTCACGGGTTTCGCCTTTATGTGTGGAGTTATCATCTGGATCCAGATAATGAGGATTGATATTGAAGGGAACTATTCCCAGCGTTTTAAACGCAGGAGGATAAACAATTGGCATATCATTGGTGGTTTGCATAGTGAGGCCGCCAATGTTTGTACCCGCGCTGGTGCCTAAATAAGGAGCTCCCTCCCGGATACGATCTTTTAATAATTCCATAATTCCGGTCCTGTAGAGTTTATCTACAAGCAAAAATGTATTTCCTCCTCCGGTAAAAATCCCTTCTGCCTCCATAATCGCTTTTTTAGGATCATTAAATTCATGGATCCCCCGTACTTTAAAAGGCATTTTTTTAAAGGCATTCTTTACGTTTCCGGTATAGTCCTCATTAGAAATTCCTCCAGGACGGGCATAAGGAATGAAAATAATTTCTTTGGAATTTTTAAATAATTCAATTATTTCCGGGAGGAGATATTCCAAAAATTCTTGTCCAAATAAAGTAGAAGTGCTTGCTAAAAGAATTTTTTTCATATGTTTTTTTATTGTTTCTTATCTGTCATATGTAACATCCAAATAATCATTTTCGTGTGTGAGAAATTTTATTCTCTTGGATGTTTCATTTTAATTTTTTCGTAAATTTAAGTAATGTGTTGGTTTAACAAAATTTTAGGCGCAGCTTATTGAAATTATAAGAAATGTTTTTGGTTTCTTTATCGCTTAATAGATGCTTAATCAAGAATTTTGTTCCCATTAGTAGTTTTGTAACCATGAAAAAGTTTCTAATATTAATTGCGATTATGATAGGGTTTTTAGCTCAAGCTCAAGCCCAGGAACGTATTTCTGTTTCGGGCAGCATTCAGGTTCCCGTTGGGGATGAAGCAGGTGGAATCATTGTTTATAATTTGAATTCGGAGGTTTTTACGTTTACAAATCCTGAAGGTGAATTTTCCATTGCAGTTAAAATAAATGATAGCCTGAGGGTTTCAGCTGCTCAATTCCAGGAGTTTATTGTTATTATTGATGAGGGTGTGATTCAATCTGGAAATTTAACTATTTATTTGACCGAGGTCATCAATGTGTTGCCGGAAGTGGTGGTTACCCCGTATGATCTTTCCGGGAATTTTTCGGTAGATGCTGCCCGGTTGCCTGTAGTTGGATTGCCTAAACCTTTTACAGCTTCTGAAATGCAAGTTATTTATTTTGCTTCTGAAACAGATCCCTCCTATTATTCTCCTCCAAAAAATACCGCTTTAGCCATGAGCCAGACAAGGCTCGTGAACGGAATTAATTTTGTCAATATTTTTAAAGAATTATTGATCGCAAGCAAGAGGGACGAAATAAGGGATCCATACAGTGGCCGTCCCAATGCCGATATAGATACCGAAATAAGGCACATGTATGATGATGGGTTTTTTAAGGAAAATTTAAATATTGATCTGGAATATATTAATGATTTTATATATTTTGCAGATGATAATGGTTTGCAGGAAGAAATGTTGCAAAAAGGAAACGAGTTGAATCTCATTGAATTCCTAATAGAACAAAGCAAACAATATAAAAAACGACGTTCAGGGAATTGATTTAATCCGTCATTGAGGGTTTAATTCCCCGATGTTTTTGATTCTGCTATAAGGCAGAGAATTAAGTATGATAAAAAAAATTCTTTGCGCTTTAAGTCTGTTGCTGGCTTTCCCTGTTTTTTCTCAACAGGAGAATGCCCTTTTAAAAGGGTCTATCAATGCACCATTTTTGGAAAGCGCCTCTGTTCATGTTATAAATACTACCCAAAAAACAGGAACGGTAAATGCTGCTTCAGGAAATTTTCAGCTTCTGGTTAAAGCCGGGGATACGTTGCTGTTTTCTTCAATTCAATACCAGAAATTAGAAGTGGTTATTTCTGCTGAAATTATTCGGGAAGGCAATCTGGCCATAGAATTAATAGAGGATATAAATCAACTTACCGAAGTTAATATCAGCAATATTCAGCTTACCGGAAACATTAATACCGATCTCAATACTATTGAAGTAGTAAAAGATTTGCCTTTTGATTTAAGGTTTGGGGCTGTTAAGCATATGGTATTTGAATCGGATGTGAACGATCCCTTAAAAGCTCCAAAAAATTTGGCTTTTGAGAGCAACCAGGTATTGCAGCCAGGATTGAATTTATTGGGAATGGTAGATATTTTAGAGGAATTGTTCAATATAAAGAAAAAGGCAAAGGCCCCAATCTACAAAAGACCAACTACCACTATTGCGGCCCAAATGAGGAAATTATTTGATGATGATTTTTTTAAAACCAGTCTTGGAATCAAAGAGGAGAACATCAATGATTTTTTATTCTATGTGGATGAAAATGGACTGACAGCACACCTGATGGAAGAGAAAAACAAACTGAAGTTGTTGGATTTCCTTTTTGAGCAAAGTGAAAAATATTTGCAAATACGCGGTGGGTATTGAAATACATTTTTCCACACAAATAAATTTTTTGGAAGAAACCAGCTTTGGCCTTCAGAAAATATCGGGGATTGGAATAGTTCTTGAAGAGAAAAAAATGGCCTGCTAATGAACTCTTCAAAAGAAATCGAATACTGATGAAGATGGCCAATAAAAAACTATAAAATAAACAGATGAAATACAGAATTTTATTCCTTTTATTAATTTTCAGTTTATCTTCCTTTAAAAAATCCCATAAATTCTATGTTAGCGTAACAGAAATTGAATACAATGAGGATGTTCAAAGTCTACAAATAATCTCGCGTGTTTTTACAGACGATCTGGAAGCGCTTCTTCAGGAACGTTATGATCCATCTATTAAACTGTTGTCTGCCGGAGATGAAGGCGAGGTGAAAGCAAATCTTAAAAAGTACCTTGGCCAAAAATTTCGTGTTCAGGTAAATGGGAAGCCGTACGAGGTTAATTATTTAGGGAAAGAATATGAAGATGATATGACCTTATTGTACCTGGAAGTTCCCAATGTCTCTTCAGTAAAATCTGTGAAAATAAAAAATGCCGTTCTAACCGATCTTTTTCCGGAACAGAAAAATTTGGTACATGTAGAGTTAAGAGGGAAAACCAAAAGTTTGATTTTGACGGGAGATCGGGATGAAGATCAATTAATTTTCAATGAATAAATGGAGTTAATCATATATATTCTTAATTTTAGCAACTTAAAATAATAATAAACAGATGAAATGAGCATAACGGAAACACGATACAAACTCCGATGAAGATATGCGAATTACATATGACCATTAAAAAACAATAAAATAAACAGAATGAAAAAAATCAATATTGCGATTTTAGCAATTTCACTAGTTTTTTCAACAGGGAGTTTTGCTCAGGAAACAGAGGCGCCTAAAGAAGAAGTTAAGGAGATGGGGCATTTTAATGAAAATAAATTCAGGCAGATGTACCAGGAATTTTCAACGCCCAATCAATATCGTACAGGTTCCGGTGCTCCTGGAGAAGCCTATTATCAAAACCAGGCCGATTATAAAATGGATATCGAGCTGGACGATAAAAACAAGAAAATAACCGGAAAGGAAACCATTACCTACCATAATAACTCTCCGGATGATCTGGAATATTTATGGGTTCAGCTGGATCAAAATATAAGGACAAAAAATTCTCCGGCTTTAGATAAAGATGGCAGCGGGATTGCGCCGGTAGCACAACCTGGAGGATTTGTAAATCAATTTATGAAGGAGCCATTTGATGGTGGTTTCAATATTGAAGAGGTTTCCAAAGATGGAAAAAATTTGCCTTACACCATCAACTACACGATGATGCGCGTAGATATGGCCAAGCCTTTAAAAGCTGGGGAAAGTTATTCTTTTACCATAAAATGGAACTATACCATCAATAATCATGTAACCGATAGAGCCAGGTCTGGTTATGAGCATTTTCCAAAAGACGGGAATGATGTGTATGTAATCGCGCAATTCTTCCCAAGAATGGCAGTGTATAATGATGTAGAAGGATGGCAAAACATGCAATTCTTCGGAAATGGAGAGTTCGCTTTGCCTTTTGGGAATTATGAAGTAAACATAACCGTGCCGGCAGATCATATTTTGGATGGAACTGGGGAAATAGTAAACAGAAAAGAAGTCTATTCAAAAGAGATGATGAATCGCTATGAGCAGGCAAAAAAAGAAACCGTGAATCCTGTAATAATTGTTACTCAGGAAGAAGCTGAAGCTGCAGAAAAGGGCTTTTCAGATAAAAAGAAAACCTGGAAATTAAAAGCTGAAATGGTACGCGATTTTGCGTTCTCCTCATCCAGAAAGTTCATCGTGGATATGATGAATGTTAATGTGATGGGAAAAGATGTGATGGCTGTTTCTATGTATCCAAAAGAAGGAAATCCTTTATGGGAAGAATATTCAACAAGAGCTGTTGCAAGCACCTTGAAAACCTTTTCAAATCACACCTTCCAATATCCATATCATAAAGCAATCTCTGTTCACGCAAAAAATCAGGGGATGGAATATCCTATGATTTGCTGGAATTATGGTCGTCCTGAAGAAGACGGAACCTACAGTGACCGAGTGAAATACGGAATGATAAGCGTTATTATCCACGAGATTGGTCATAACTTTTTTCCAATGATCGTTAATAGTGATGAGCGCCAATGGGGTTGGATGGACGAAGGTTTAACTACCTTTTTACAGTATTTGGCTGAACAGGAATTCGGAAAAGAATATCCTGCGGCAATTGGTCCTAACGAGGTTTATCCTTCAAGGAGGGGAATTCCCGCCAATATAGTTCCTTATATGAAAGGCGATCAAAAGTTTATTTCGCCAATTATGAGCAATCCTGAAAATGTGTATCAGCTGGGAAATAATGCCTATGGAAAACCGGCTACTGCATTAAATATTTTGAGAGAAACCGTAATGGGACATGAGCTGTTCGATTATTCATTTAAAACATATTCACAACGATGGATGTTCAAACATCCTACCCCCGAGGACTTTTTCAGGACGATGGAAGATGCTTCCGGAGTTGATCTTGACTGGTTTTGGAGAGGTTGGTTCTACAGCACAGATTATGTAGATATAGGAGTGAAGGACGTTAAAAAATATTATGTAACCGATAAAGTAACCAAAGATGGCGCAGCCTTTTTAGAACGATATGGAGTTACAGATCCATCTGCCATAGATGCCGTTTATGTAGTGGAAGAAGGTAGCGAAGAGTTTTCTGAGGATATGAAAGGTAAAAACCTTTTGGAAACCGCACCAAAATTGAACGAATATTTAATGGATAATTTTACTCCTGCAGAACGTGCTGGAATGAAGGTTCCTAAATATTTCTATGAAATCACATTCTCAAAACCTGGAGGACTTGTAATGCCGCTTATTGTAGAATATACCTATGCAGATGGGACTACGCAAAATGTAACCTATCCTGTACAAATTTGGCGAAAAAATGATGACCAGGTGAGTAAAGCAATTGCTACAGATAAGGAGATCATTAAAGTAGTGGTAGATCCCAATATGGAAACCGCGGATATTAACCTGGAAAACAACAGTTGGCCACAGCAAATAAAAGAAGATAAATTCCAGCAGTTTAAAACTGAAGAGGGAAATTAATCAGGGATTAAATTTTATTTAAATTAAGCCGACTTTAACGAGTCGGCTTCTTTTTTTTATAGAAAATGTCATTATCTTTGTCGCTATGATAACACTTCCTTTATTTATAAGTGGTGCAGAAATAGCCTTTATCATGTTTATATTGGTAATGGTTTTTGGTGCCGATAAAATTCCAGATATCGCAAGGGGATTAGGGAAAGGTATGCGTACACTTCGTAACGCCTCAAATGACATTAAGAGCGAAATTCAAAAGAGTGCCGAGAAGCAAGGCATAGATGCCGATGTTTCTAAAGATGTACGCAGTGAGATTAAAAAGGTAAAAGAGGAAATCGAAGAAATCACCGGCTCGGTTAAACGCAGGCTCTAATACTTATTTAGAATAGAAAATCCCATGATACCTTAGGAATTCCTTTTTTAATTTTAGGATATATTTTTGTTATTTCTTCCTAATCAGAGCTTTTTTCCTTTATTCTGCTTATGCTCAGGCCGTCTCTAATAGGGAGCATAACCGTTTCTATTCTTTTATCTTCCGCCATCATTTTATTATAACGCAGCAGCGCCATCGTAGAGTCATCACCTTCTTTAACTTTTTCCACCACTTTTCCACTCCAGAGTACATTATCGGTTATAATAATTCCTCCGGGGTTCATTTTTTCTATGATCAATTCAAAATAGGCAGGATAATTTGGCTTATCAGCATCTATAAAAACCAGATCAAATTTCAGTTCAAGCCTTGGGATAATTTCCAGTGCATTTCCTAAATATTGATGGATCTGGTCTTTATATTCTGAAAGGTCAAAATATTTTTTCTGGATTTCGGTTAGTTCCTCATTAATATCAATGGTATGTAAACTTCCTTTCTTTTGCAGTCCTTCAGAAAGGCACAAAGCAGAATACCCAGTGTAAGTACCAATTTCTAAAATATTTTCCGGGTTCGCCAATTTTGAGATCATACTTAATAACCTTCCCTGGTAATGGCCGCTTAGCATCCTTGGCTGAAGGACCTTTTGAAAAGTTTCGCGCGTGAGTTTAGCCAGTAATTCGGGTTCCTCCTGAGTATGTTTTACTGCGTAATCGTCTATTTTCTTCGGAATAAAATGCATCGGGGTTCTTAATTTCAGCAAATTTAAGCATCTCAAAGTTTATCCTGAATTTAATCCCTCCTAGAGGGTTTAAATTTTCAGCTTGCCTCGAAACTTTATTTTTTTTCTCCCGATATTTTGGGACATACTTCGTGGGCTTGTCTCGGGCATCTTGATTTATACATAGCTTTCAAGGAAATTTTTGGATGCATAAAAAAAGTAGGTTGGAGCCTGTGCTCCACATTTGTTAAAAGTAGATAGATAGAAGAATTGCTACGAAATCATTCAAAAAATAAAGCTGCTGGCAGGATTAAATGGTATTTTTACATAAAAACTGCATATATGGAATTCAAAAATACAAGGGAATTTGCACGTACATTGGATAAAGAAGATCCTTTAGCAAATTATAAAGATGAATTTATCTTCCCTGAAATAAACAATAAGAAGGTGATTTATTTCACCGGAAACTCCCTCGGGTTACAACCTAAATCGGCTAAAAAATATGTAGGTGAGGTAATGGATGATTGGGCAAACCTCGCGGTAGAAGGCCATTTTTATGCGGAAAAACCCTGGTGGGAATATCATGAGCGGTTTTCAGAAAAGCTTGCTAAAGTGGTTGGAGCCAAACCTTCAGAGATTACCGTAATGAATACCCTTACTGTAAACCTTCATTTATTGATGGTGTCTTTTTACAGGCCTGATGCAAAGAGGTATAAGATAATTTGTGAGGAAAAAGCCTTTCCAAGTGATCAATATATGATCGCTTCTCAGGTGAAGTTTCATGGGTTTAAGCCAGAAGATGCTGTAGTTGAAGTAAAAAAAAGGGCTGGTGAAAATCACTTCAGAACAGAAGATATCCTCAAGAAAATAGAAGAAATAGG
>JAWOHC010000375.1:0-7445 GCA_046496275.1 Gillisia sp. | reverse complement strand
AGAAGAAATTCTGCATCGGCAGTTTTACTGCTCATTTCAATGAAATTCCTGTAACTCAATTCTGCAATAGCATCCGCATTAGGCTTTCTGGCATCCTGATATTCCAAAAATATCTTTTCCCAATCATCTCCATTTGCTTCCATGAGGTCATCCAAAACAGAAATATCCTCGAAACCGGCATTCATTCCCTGACCATAAAAAGGAACTATTGCATGGGCTGAATCTCCTACGAGCGCAACTTTATCCCAATAAGTCCAGGGAAAACATTTCATAGTCACCATGGCACTGGTAGGATTTTTAAAGAAATCCCTGGTTAAATTTGAAATATCATTTCGTATATCCGGGAAATAAGTAGCGAAAAAAGTTTCAGCATCTTTTTCAGTTTTAATACTTTCAAAGGAAACTTCACCCTCAAAAGGAAGGAATAAGGTACAGGTAAAGCTCCCGTCCAGGTTAGGCATTGCAATCAACATAAATTCTCCACGCGGCCAGATGTGAAAAGAAGCATTATCAAGCTTATGGGAACCATCATCATTGGCCGGAATCGTAAGCTCCTTATAACCAACATCTATAAAGAATTGAGAGTAATTGAAGCGGCTTTGTCGCTGCATTTTATGCCTCACCCTTGAGAATGCACCGTCTGCCCCAAAAACTATATCAAACTTATATTCCTTCCATTCGCCTTTTTCACTTTCCCCTGTGTAAATCGTGGCTTCCTGAAGATTAATATCCCAAACTTTCTCCTCAAATTTAAAAACTACTCCGGCTTCCTCTGCCAGATCTATCATTTTTCTATTTAACACCCCTCGGGAAATTGAATATATTGCCTCTCCTTCTTTTCCGTATTTCTGAAAATAAACGGGCTTCTCGTTAACGTGCATGGCACGCTTATCCAGTGGCATAGCAATTTTTCTTATTTCTGCATCAATCCCAACCTTACTTAAGGCGCTCCAGCCCCTATTTGACATTGCAAGATTTATTGATCTTCCGGAGAATTCAATAGTTCTAACATCCTTTCGCCTGTCAAAAACTGTTACCCGATGCCCTCTTTTTATCAGGTAAATAGCCAACAGGGAACCCACCAATCCGGAGCCAATAATTGCTATGTTTTTAGTTTGTTGCATATCGTTGAATTATTTGCCGGATGGCATAAGAATTTCTTTGATCTATTAAGACTCAAAAATACCGCTTATTTTAGTGATCGGTTAAAATATTTAGAATTTATTAGCTTTAAGCTGTAAAAACGATACCCCTTTTTAGGGCAAATAAATTAGGATTTCTTAAATTGACTAGTTCTTAAAATAAGTTAAATACCTGCGTATTTATAATATGTTTAACAAGCATTCCTGTCACATCGTGTAACTTTATTTTGAAATTAAAATCAACCTGAAAATGAATTTGGATCAACCCCTTCTACAATCTTACCAAATGGGTGAAATAACCCTGAAAAACAGAGTAATAATGGCTCCCATGACCCGTAACCGGGCCGATAACAACGACAAAGCCCCTACCAATCTCCATATAGAATATTACCGGCAGCGAAGTGGTTCCGGATTAATTATAACAGAAGGTTCCCAGGTTTCAGAACGGGCCGTTGGATACATTAATACTCCCGGAATTCATACAGCCCTTCAAACAGAGGCTTGGGGAAAAGTTACAAAAGCAGTTCATGAAGAAGGTGGCAGAATTTTTATTCAGTTATGGCATTGCGGAAGGATTTCTCATTCCAAATTCCATAATGGGGAAAAGCCTCTTGCTCCCAGCGCCGTAAACTCAAATGAAAAGGTGTTTACTGCAGATGGATTTGAAGAAACCGAAGAACCGAAAGCGATGAGCCTTGCGGAGATCAAAGAAACAGTTCTCGAATTTAAAACAGCAGCACAAAATGCTAAGAAAGCTGGATTTGATGGAATTGAAATTCATTCCTCAAATGGTTATTTAATCCACCAATTTTTTAACAGCAACTCAAACACTCGAACTGACGATTATGGAGGAAGTATCCCTAACAGGGCTCGTTTCTTTTTTGAAATTATAGAAGCGGTTTCCGAGGTTTGGGCAGAAAATAAAATTGGGGTTAGATTAAACCCTTCGCTCCATAATGCCTTCGGAATTATTGCTACAGAAGACACCATACCCACGTTCGATTATATTGTAGAGAAACTCAATGCTTACGATTTGGCTTATGTGCATCTTTCAGAACCTTTTACAGATGTAAGTGGGATTCCGTTCCTGGAAACTGAAATCGCAAAACACTATCGACCTATCTATAAAGGAACCTTAATGATAAATGGAGGATTTGATCAGGGAAAAGGAAATAAGATTATTGAAAATGGACATGCAGATTTGGTTTCCTTTGCCAAATTATTTATTTCCAACCCGGATTTACCCGAGCGTTTTGAAAAAAATGCCCCCTTAGCAAAATGGGATGAAGCTACATTTTACACTCCCGGAAAAAAAGGCTATACCGATTATCCCCGTTTTTTAAAGTCTGAAAATGCCAAAAGCTCTTAAAAGGGATTCAAAAAGAACTAAATATTGGTTAACACAACTTTAGTTTAGTCCATATCCCTTTAAATTTATACCCAAATAAAACGATTATATTATGGATGAGGCAAAAATGGAACAAATGAGGTCAATGTTGAATAAACTGGAAGATATAAAAAACAGCCAGGAAAGTATTATTGATAAAATAAACCATGTGATTACGGATCTTTTTCAAAACCCGGATAAAGAACTGGAAAAAGCAATGGAAGTCGCACATCAAAATTCTTCAGATAACGTAGAGGTAATCCGTGAAATTATTGAAGACTATGAAATCCGCATTAATCAGGAAGAAATCAGGGATTGATTTTAAAGATTGATTAACAGGATAATCTTTTAAGTATTACTAAATTTAGGTCAGTTAATTTAACTGACCTATTTTCATGAAACACTATACAAACTCCGATATAAATAATTTGGATAAGCTATTCCGGCTTAATCTCATCAATAGTTGTACTGGATATAAATCTGCGAATTTATTGGCAACCAAAACCAAAAATGGTCAAACGAATGTTGCTGTTTTTAACTCAGTACACCATATAGGGAGCAATCCGGCCATGTTAGGCTTTATTTTAAGACCTACTACCGTACCCAGAAACACGTTTGAAAACATAAAAGAAACCGGGGTTTTTACTGTCAATCATATTCATAAAGATATGATTGAACAAGCCCATCAAACCGCGGCAAAATATGATACTAACATTTCTGAATTTAACCAAACAGGCCTGGAGGAAGAATATCTTGACAATTTTTTTGCACCCTACGTTAAACAATCTTCCGTAAAAATGGGATGTCGTTATTTAAATGAATACCATATAACAGAAAATGATACCATTCTGGTTATTGCCGCAATCGAGCACTTATATTTTGAAGAGGGAATACAAACTCCAGATGGATGGCTGCGTTTGGATGATGCAGATACCGTAGCCATAAATGGCTTAGATGGCTATGCATTACCTGTGCTGCTGGACCGGTTCCATTACGCCAGGCCAGGCCAGGAAATCAAATCTTTTTTTAAAAAAGAATAATAGAAAATGAAACAGGTTAAGAAACAGGATCTCCCTACAAAAATATGTGAATCCTGTGGTCTTATATTTTCCTGGCGTAAAAAATGGAAAAAAAACTGGAGCAACATAAAATATTGCAGTAAAAAATGCAGCAGTCAGAAAAATGGAAAAAAGCATTGTTTGGTTTAGAAATGATCTTAGAATTGAAGACAATAAAAGTTTAAGCGCCGCTTGTAATAACAGTGATTTGGTTATTGGAGTTTATTTCATAGACCCTGAAAAATTTGAAGTTGGGGAATTTGGGTTTAAAAAAATTGAAAGATTCCGTGCCAAATTCCTTTTGGAAAGTTTGCAGGAGCTCCGGGATAATTTAAAAAAATTAAATATCAGCCTTTTGGTGATCCGAAATAAGCCGGCATCAAAATTAGCAGCGTTGGTGGAGCGTTTCAGGATCACTTCACTTTATCTTCAAAAAGAATGGACTCCCGAAGAAACCAATACCCTCAAGGAAGTAACCTCCATTTTGCCGGAATATGTGAATGTAAAAGAGCACTATAATCAGTTCTTATATCATCCGGAAGATATTCCATTTACTACTTTTCAAAAGATCCCTCAGGTTTTTACCGAATTCAGAAAAAAATGTGAAAAATATGCGGGGGTTAGACCGGTGATTCCAATTCCCGGAAAATTCCCGGAGGAAAATTTACTTTCAGACGTTCCAAATCTACCAACTTTAAATGAATTAGGATTTGAAGATTTTGAAACCGATCCAAGATCTGCTTTTCCATTTAAGGGAGGAGAAGATCAGGCCAAAATTAGAATGCACAACTATTTTTGGGAGACCAAAAAGCTTGCGGTCTATAAAAAGACACGCAATGGTCTTTTAGGCAAGGACTATAGTTCAAAATTTTCACCCTGGCTAGCAAATGGATCCATTTCTCCAACACTAATTTACCGGGAGGTTAAGAGATTTGAAGAGGAAGTAACAAAAAATGAAGATACCTATTGGTTGGTTTTTGAACTTTTATGGAGGGATTATTTTAAATACATCTCCTTAAAACACGGAAATGAGATCTTTAAAGTTGGTGGAATTTTGAAAAAAGAATATTCCTGGGGAACTGATAAGCACATAAAAGATAGTTGGATACAGGGAAAAACCGCAGAGAATTTCGTGAATGCAAACATGAAAGAACTCGCTCAAACAGGATTCATGAGCAACCGCGGAAGACAAAATGTATGTAGTTTTTGGTCTAAAGAATTAAAACAGGACTGGCGTATTGGTGCGGCTTATTTTGAGAGTATGTTGATAGATTACGATGTACATAGCAATTGGGGCAACTGGATGTATAACAGTGGCGTAGGCAATGACCCACGGGACAGAAAATTCAATATAAAATCCCAGGCAGAGCGCTATGATCCGGCCGGGAAGCATCAACAAACCTGGCTTCAGGAAAGACTCTTTTAAACTATGCGAATACTTCGACTTATTTTAGGCGATCAGCTTAACCATTCACACAGTTGGTTTGACACTCCCCGGGAAGATGTTACCTATGTGCTTATGGAAATGCGACAGGAGACAGATTATGTTATTCATCACATACAAAAAGTTGTTGCCTTTTTCAGTGCCATGCGAAATTTCGCAACGTATCTCAGGGATCGTGGCCACCAGGTAACCTATTACCATATATCAGATGCAGCTAACAAGCAAGGTTTAGAGCAAAACATTTTGCAGTTGATCTCAAAAAATGCTTTTGAAAAGTTTGAATATCAACTTCCGGATGAATACCGCCTTGATGAGCAGCTGAAAGCCCTTTGTAAGGATCTAAAAATCGATTCTGAAGCAGTTGACACAGAACACTTTTTAACTAAAAGATCAGACCTTACAACCTTCTTTAAGGGGAAAAAGCAATTGACCATGGAATATTTTTACCGGGATATGCGGAAAAAGTATGATGTGATGATGATCAATAAAAATCCCGAAGGTGGAAAATGGAATTTTGACCAGAGCAACCGAAAGAAATGGAAGGGTTCCCCGGAAATACCTGATGCCTGCTATTTTAACCAGGATGTTTCAGAAATAAAAAAGGAGATTGAAAAAGCCAATATTAAAACTATAGGATTTATAGATCCTGAAAAATTCAATTGGCCAACCAGCAGGAAGGACGCTCTTAAGGTTCTTGATTACTTCTGTGAAAACCTACTGACACATTTTGGAGATTATCAGGATGCCATGAACACCGAACAGGTTTTTCTCTTTCATTCAAGATTGTCCTTTGCTTTAAATTCCAAGATACTTCATCCCTTGGAAGTTATCCAAAAAACTATTGAATATTGGAGGGGAAATAAAGACCAAATAGATATTTCCCAAATTGAAGGTTTCGTTAGGCAAATTTTAGGATGGCGTGAATATATGCGTGGAATTTACTGGAAAGAGATGCCGGGGTACAAGCAAAAAAATGAACTCCAAAATCACAACAAACTTCCGGAGTTTTACTGGACAGGAAATACCAAAATGAATTGTTTAAAACACGCGATAAACCAAAGCTTGGAACACGCCTATGCCCACCACATACAGCGCCTTATGATTACGGGAAATTTCGCGCTTCTAACCCAAACTCATCCGGACGAGGTAGATTCCTGGTA
Source organism: Gillisia sp. (assembly GCA_046496275.1). Taxonomy (GTDB): domain Bacteria; phylum Bacteroidota; class Bacteroidia; order Flavobacteriales; family Flavobacteriaceae; genus Gillisia. The sequence goes on along the minus strand of JAWOHC010000375.1, from coordinate 1,254 downwards.
TTTGGGGATTTACATAGATGCTATAGAATGGGTTGAAATAACCAATACCAGGGGCATGAGTCAATATGCCGATGGTGGAATTGTAGCCACTAAACCTTATGTGTCCAGTGGGAGTTACATCAATAAAATGAGTAATTATTGTACAGGTTGTCATTACAAGGTTTCTAAAAAGGTGGAAGAAGACTCCTGCCCTTTTAATAGCCTTTACTGGAATTTTCTTGATGAAAAGAAGGATTTTTTTAAGGACAATCAAAGAATGTCGATGATGATGAGTATGCTGGAAAAAAAATCTAACGCGGAAATGGATGCAATAAGAGAAAGAGCCTCCAAAATTATTAAAAATTTAGATATATTCTAAAGTTAGAGTTAAACGCACGTTAAAAATGTTTAGTTTAAACGGTTGTTTATATAAATTCGTATAGAATTACTAAACGGGTTATTTGATTTTAAAATTATACGATGTGATTTACCCGATGTAATACATTTATTTATTTTTTAAAATCTAAACCACTAATAGCAACTTCATGTTGCACTAAACAACCAACAATTATGAGAGATTTAATTTGGCTTATTGTAGTTTTATTGATTATCGGATGGCTAATCGGATATTTTGCATTTCCTGATTTAGGAGCCATTATTCACATTTTAATTGTGATAGCGGTAATTTTGATTTTGTTCAAACTACTAACCGGAAGAAGATTGTAATCGCAATAATTACCTTTTAATAATAAGCCCCTTGATTTTTCAGGGGGCTTCGCTTTTTATATTATTTCCCATGATCCCAAAGCCTTTCCTGCCTTGGAAAAATTACCTTAAAAACCGGTCTAACCATTATTGCCAAAGGCGAAATGAGCATTAATGTCTTATAAGTTAACAAATCCACTGCATTTTAGCCTATTTTTGAATAAAAATTTAACTCATGAAAGGAGCATAATGGAAACCCGATACAAACATCGTTGAATATATGCGAATTACTCCCGATAGTTATCGGGAGACCATTAAAAACAATAAGAATCTACATATGAAATGAGCATAACGGAAATTCGATGCAAACACCGATGAAGATATGCGAATTACATATGACCAATTAAAAACAATAAATATCTACATATGAAAAACAAACTAACTCTTTTAGCACTTTTTATTTTAATAGTTTCCTGTAAAAACGATCCTGAAAAAGAATCCACCTCCCAGGATGAATCTGCTTTGGATGGACCAATCACAAGAGAGATCGCTTACGCAAACGGATTCACT
>JAWOHC010000321.1:0-7978 GCA_046496275.1 Gillisia sp. | reverse complement strand
CTGAAATTTTGGACATCTATTCCAGGGAAGTCTTTCAAATGATCACCGAAGGAAAATCCGGTTGGGAAGATATGCTGCCGCCAGAGACTACCAGTATGATCAAGGAAAATAATATGTTTAAAAATTCTTTGAAACAATAACCTTTAAACCTTCTAAACGTAAAATCCAGTGTTTAATAAACACTGGATTTTTTATTGTTAAAACTTTCTTAGTATCCCCAAGGCCTTTCAAAAAAAGGATTTCCAAAGGCGAAATCCGAATACATATTTTGATTGCCGTCCTTAATTATTATACACTTTTCGGGACTTAGGATCATAAAATAGTACTTCAAGCCAAAAAAAGACTTCTATCCTCGCAACCAGGAACTTGTTTAATTTAAAATTGTTGAGCTTATCTCGTTTGGATTAAAAGTTCCTCCGAAATTAAATGCCCACTGGAATTCATACCTTCTATAAATATTCGCAAATTGGGCTGTAGCGTATTAAGCACTTTAAATGATGCTTTCCCATTTTCATCTAAATTGACATTTGAGAACCAACCAATTGCACCATAATTATTAAAAGCGTTAGAGGTGTAGGAACTATACCTGGGAGCGTAAAACTCTTTATCTGTACTAAATCCGTTTTTAGCTATTATGGTATTTATTGTGTCCATATTTCCTCTTGTTCCTGCACCTTTCTTAGTGGTAATTTTTATTACTCCGTTGCCGCCTTGCATTCCATAACCAACACCTCTTTTATTAATAACTATAGATTCTACCTGGGATGTTTGTAGATCAATTAATAGTTCTTCAGCATTATCAAATATAGGAGCCCCATTAAAAACTATTAAGGGTTTTTGACTTGCGCCATCTCTAATACTAAATGGAAGTGGGTTAATAATTTCTACTCCTGTGGGTATTCTTCTTACTCTAAATCCTTTTGTTGCAATATAATCTGTAACATATAAATATCTACTTGCAATTTCATCTGAAATTTTAACTTCTTCCTGATAGCTTCGTGTATCATTTCTGTACCTTTCAGTATCTTTTCTAACTCCCTGAAGGTTAATTGTATCTAATGTATTATCAACATTTACAAAACTTTCGGTGTCAATTAAATTATAGGTTAGCTTTTTATCTAAGTGATTGAAGTTTTTCCTTGAATTTATAAGTTTTTTTTGAGGTGTAATATTAAAACTAATTGAAGGTTTTGTCACCTTACTATTCTTGTCATTTAAAATCCCAATAGAAATTTGCGTGCTGTCCTCAATGTAAACGTTGTCCAGTCTAAAACTATTATCACTTTTAATTTCCACTATTTCAAATAAGCCTGTTTCTTCCGACTTAATAAAAAGTGAATTTTGATTTTTGTTTATTCTACTGCCAATATTCCCGTCAATTGCAAAGCCTACGTGAGGCTTGTAAAGCTCTTGTATTGGATTGGTGAAAATATTTTCCCAGGTATACTTACTCCATCCCTGGGTAAGTAATAAAAGATCTAAATCATACGCTTTTCTTCTACTATCCCCATCTTCGAAATAATACGTTGCGTTTTCAATAGTACCCTTAAGATATGGCTTTAAATAAAATGCAGAGATTATATTATGAGATGGATCGTAAGCTTTTGTTTGTCCCGGAAGAATTGATATGCTTAAAGAATTATTTTCAATAACAAAATCTGATTTTAAACCTATTGTTAAAGAATCTCCACGTGAAGTTGATTTTGAAGCTGTAATTCTACTTCTTTTTATATTTTTTTCATTAAAGATTAATCTTTCAAGAACAGGTTGAAATTGAGAATTGAATATTGTGATTGTATTCACTCCGGAAAAAAGTGAATCTTTTGAAATGGTAAGCGTTGCTTCAAGCTTATCTTCAGGAAATATAAATTCGAAATTTTTAATAGAACCATCTTTGTGGATTGCGAATATGAATTTTTGATTGTCTAAAGAACTTCTTGTTTCTTCATTTGTATTTAAAGAAAATATAAAATCATTATTTCTGTCAATACTTCCTAAGCTTATACCTCTTTCAGATGATTTTGGCAGATTTTCCTTAACCTTATCTCCGGCCTCCGTTTCAAGTATCACACTATAGCTTTCAGAAATGGTAGGAATTAGATTAAACTTCGCTACACCAAATTTATTTGATTTAAAACTTCCAATTTCTTCATTTTTGGAATTTACAAGTTTTGCATTTTTAAAGGTAGCTCCCAAACCATCTTTATCTATCAACTTTACACCTACAGTATTAATAACATTTGAAACTAAATGACCACCCTCTGGAAGTATTTGTAAATCATAGGTAACTTGGCTGGAAAGAGTATTAGTTTCTTCACCTATAATTGTAAATGATTGTACATAAAATAAATCTTCCTCAAAATTATTCATATAATTAGTAGATGCCTCTATATAATATTTCCCGGGATTATAGGTATTTGGATCAAGGTTAAGTGAAATTGAACCCTTTCCTCCAGAAACCAGCATGGTTTTAGAATTTACGAGTTTTCCTTGGGTATTGTAAATGTTTAAATCAAGGTTAGCAACATCCTTATTTGGAATATTTTGATTAACATCATATATATATGCAGATAACCAAAGGTCTTCATTTGGTACAACGGCATTTTTATTTAAATGCAAATAAACTATTTCTCTGTTTAAACTGAAATACTCGGTATAACTTTCTTCAAGATCCTTAATATTTGAAGGAGATTGGGCAAAAGCAGTAATAAAGAAGAGAATGAGGATTGAGGTAAGTGAGGTGATTTTTTTCATAATGACGTAAACAATATTTGGAGTTATTGTATTTAAAAAATTAGTTTCGTAATTGCAATTTTAATCAAAGCAACCTAAAATGAATGAAAAAATTAAAAATGATTTTTTAAATAAATTTTAACAATAACAATGCCAAAAAATCAAAAATTAACGATTATTTATGGATGAAATCTCAGGACCTGTTACAAACCTTCACCAGAACTTATGATCTTAAAATATTTCAAACAAGCAAAAAGGTTTTTTTTTGTCCCCTCTACAGGGTTTTTTCTAATTTAAAATAGTCAGAAAATTATTGTGAACAGGGAACACAATACAGGCTCTCCGGCCGAATCATTAACCTACCAATGGGAATTGGCTTTTAACACCGCAAACAAATCCCAAAGTCCTTACTGCCGGCTTTTTCCAAAACCCGTTGTAAATCCTTCAGCTTTTGTTCTACCTGCCTTAAAGCCACCTCATTTATGCTTTTATTATTGATAGCATCCATACTTGAAACCCGGCCAATCGCATTTTCCGGAGAAATTGGTTTGGTGAGTTCTCTATATTCAATAATTGGTGATTCAACTTTTTTATTTATTCCTTAAGTTTTTGAAGTACTTCATTATTTTCCACGGTAATTCTTGAAATTAATTTCTGGACTTATAAAAATCAGCCGGCCATGCATCATTGGCGAAATTAACATCCGGAAGGATCTTTTCAGGATCAAGCTCTACGCTTTCAACTTCTTTATCAGTTTTTAAAAGGTGATCCCAGGAATTGCCACGTTGCCAAATCTCTACCGGAAGCCGAATTTCTTTGGTGCTTCCATCCTTAAAGGTTACAAGCATTTTTACCGGCATTGGAATTTCCCCCTTATTGGATATGCTTATAATATAATCCCCCTGGTACGCTTGTACGCCACTTATAGCAAGGTCAATATTCCCCGTTCCATAAAACCAGCCCTTCCAGAACCAGGCAAGATTCTCACCGGCTACATTTTCCATGTGATTAAAGAAATCATTTGGCTGCGGGTGTTTAAAAGCCCAGGTTTTTATGTAGGATCTAAAAGCATTATCAAAACGCTCTTCTCCCAAAATATATTCTCTCAATAAATACAACCCCATCGCAGGTTTGTAGTATGCAATCATTCCAAGGTTTTGAAGATTGGCAACATCGGGATAGGTGTCAATTCCTTCACGGTTTGGATTTATAAACCAACCAGTCATATTTCGCATTCTGTTTAACCTGGAAGGATATTCTCCATCGTTAAATTCCAGGGTGCTGTAATGATTGATAAATGTATTAAAACCTTCGTCCATCCACGCATACCGGCGTTCATTGGTTCCTACAATCATAGGAAACCAGTTGTGACCAAACTCATGATCTGTAACTCCCCATAGGGAAGCTCCCTTACTTTGCCAGCTACAAAAATTAAGGCCCGGATATTCCATACCACCAATATCTGCTGCAACATTTATGGCCACAGGCCAGGGATACTCATACCATTTTTCAGAATAATGCTCGATGGAGGCTTTGGAATATTCGGTAGATCTTCCCCAGGCTCCTACTCCGTCACTTTCCTTTGGATAGGCAGATTGTGCCATCGCTTTTTTGCCACTGGGCAAGTCTATTTTTGCCGCATCCCATATAAATGCTTTTGAAGAAGCAAAGGCTACATCTCTGGAATTTTCCATTTTAAAATGCCAGGTTTGGGTTCCCTGCTTTTTCGCGAGTAAAGAAGGATCATTTACTTCATCTGGTCTTATCAAATAAACTCTTGTATCGCTTTTAGAAGCTTCCTCCATTCGTTTTCTTACCACAGAAGAAAGTACTTCCCCTGGATTTTGTAATTCCCCGGAACCAACTACAATATGGTCATAAGGCACTGTGATCTTAAAATCAAATGCTCCGTAATCATAGTAAAATTCTCCTGCCCCCAAGTACGGCTCTACATTCCAACCTACTACATCATCCAGGACAGCTACCTGCGGAAACCATTGTGCCATCGCGTAAATAGTACCGTCCTCCACTGCAAGCCGGCCCATCCTGTCCATTCCATCCACCGGGATTTTATAGCTAAAATTCATTGAAACGTTGGCCGTTCCACCTTTTGCAGCGATAGGTTCATCAAAAAATACCTGCATACGGGTATCGTCTATAAGGTATTTTTCAGAAACATTCTTCTTAACCTGTGCCTTCAAATTTGATATTTCATAGCCCCCATCTATATCACCAACATATCGGTTTCCCTGAATTGGTGTTGTTAAAGTCCCACGGGAATTCTCTGTAAACCTGTTTTGCTCAAGAAACATCCAAATAAAATCGAGGTCCTCCGGGCTATTATTGGTATAGGTTACCGTGATTTTTCCTGTGATGGTATGATCTACATCATTTAAGGTTGCTTCAATATTATAATCGGCTTGATTCTGAAAATATTCCATTCCAGGACTACCGGTTGCCGATCGAAAAACAGATCCCTGACGATAGGTAAATTCATTAAAAACATCCTGATTATTTGTGGTTACTTCCTGAGCCTGAATTTGAGATAACCCCATACCCGCCAAGGCCAGTATAAATGTTGCTTTTGAAAAATAATTCATCGGTTTAAAATTTGTTTTCGCTAATTTAAAAAAATCTCTTAAAAACATCCGTATTAATTGCAATCCATTATGAGTTTAATTGATTTTTTATTTGAATCTCTTAAAATACTACGAATTAAAAACCTCCTGCTTAGCAATATGCTAAAAAATCCCTTTAAGAATTCCTGCCAAAGCTGATTTTAATCATAATTAAACCGGGGCGTACCCTGTAACTTTATTATTTCAAAAAACATCCAGGGAAAATAAATTACCACGCCTGGAATTATTCATATTTAAAAAATTACCCCTATGTCTGAAATACACGAATATACTGTAAACCTTAAGTGGAAAAGCGATCGCAAAGGGGAGATAAGCTCTCCGGAATTGTCTACCACAATTGAAGTTGCCACCCCCGTTGATTTCCCAAAAGGAATGCCTGATATCTGGTCCCCGGAACATTTATTTGTAGCTGCTGTAAACACCTGCTTAATGACCACATTTCTGGCGGTTGCAGAAAATTCAAAACTTGAATTTATCAGCTTTAAATGCAATGCTGTTGGGGTGCTGGATAAAGTCGATGGCAAATTCCAGGTATCAGAGATCATACTTAAACCGGAATTAACTGTTCCCGAGGGAACAAATGAAGAACGAGCAATACGAATTATTGAAAAGAGTGAACAACATTGCCTGATCTCCAATTCTATTAAAACCAATATTCTTTTAGAACCAAAAATAATTGTAGAACAAAGAACAGTAACTGTGTAAAATTTAAAAAGCTAAAAAATCCGGGTTTGATGGAAGTATCCTAATTCGGGATTTAATCCCACATTGAGGGTTTAAATCCCGAGGCCTGACTCGAATCTTTGAAAGTGTTTTCCTCCCGATAGCACCGGGACAAACCTTGTGGGCTTGCTTCGATGTTTTTGATCATAATTAAACAGAAACTGTTTTTCTTTAAAAAGTTATATTATGAGCAGGATCTTAATTCCCACCGATTTTTCTGAATGCGCGGAAAACGCAATAGAAAATGGCTTAACAATAGCGAAACAGCTTCAGGCCGATATCACTTTTCTCCACTTGATCGCAACACCTGTGGAATGGAACAAACTGCCGCTGGAAAAGGAATCGCTCTATCCAGAGACCAAAGTTGCTATTGGGGACGCAACTTCCAGACTTAACAACCTGGTTCGAAAAGCAGAAACTTTAGGGGTGGAGGCCTGTTATTCTTTGGTGTATAATTTAGGAGTAGAGAACATCCCGGAGTACATCACCAAATCTGAATACAAACTCGTAGTGATGGGAACTCACGGAAAAAAAGGCGATAAAAATGCAATGGGATCCAACACCCAAAAAGTGATCAGGAATTCTTCGGTACCGGTCCTAACAATTAAAACCAATCAGAAAATCGAGAAATTTGAAAAAATAGTAATCGCTTCAGATTTTCATAAAAAATCTGAAGATGCTTTTTATATCATGGTTAACCTGGCGCTGCAACTAAAATTTAATATTGAGATACTATATGTTAATGTTCCATATCAGTTTAGGGAAAGCAAAGATATAGACCATACCATGGTTGAATTTTTGAAGCAGTTCCCAGACAAACCCATTAAAAAATTTGTGGTGAACGCTTATAATGTGCCAAGGGGAATTGATGAATTTATCCAATCATCCAAACCAGATATTATTGGGAATATCACTCATGGGCATACCGGTTTATTAAATTACTTTTCACCAAGTATTACAGAAAGCGTGATAAATCATTCCTTGCTTCCTGTGCTAAGCATTAATCTGAAGTCCCCAGATTAGAGGGAAAATCATCATTAGATCAATTACTTCAGAGAAACCTGCCGGGGGGTTTTAATTGGAAAAACATCCGATGTTCTGACCAACCCCTTCCAAACGGGAAGAATTTACTATTCATCATCCTTCTTATGTATTATTATTCCTGGCATGAACCCAAAATGCTTTTTGTAAGCCGAAAAGAAAATATCCTTATTTTGAAAACCCGACTTCCGGGCAACTTCAAAAAGATCTGAGTTTCCATTATCGATTAGTTTTTTAGCAAAATTCAATTTTGTTTTAATTATAAAATCCAACGGGGTTATTCCTTGAATGGTCTTGAGTTTTAAATAAAGTGCTTTGCTGGAAATTCCCATCGCATCACTCAGCTCTTCCACAGAAAAAGAATTATTGGAACTATTTTTTTCAAGCAACTGCTCTATTCTGTCGATAAACCCATCATCAAAATCACTTTTTAAGAGGTTGCTGTTACGCTCACTTAAACTAGTATTTACAAAAGGCTGGGAAACCTGAATTTTTAATTTAGAAGCTATTGCGTTAAAAAGGGAATCCAGATTGACCGGTTTTTTAATAAGGTTTAACCTACTATCCTCCATGTTTTGATGCAGCTGTGATTCAATGGAATCAGAAAACATTAAATAAACAGGCATTTTCATTAAACCCGCATTATTTTTAAGGGCTTCGCTAAGCGCCAAACCATTCATTCCCGGCATATCAAAATCGGCAATAAGTATATCTGGTTGTATCCTGGCAGCGATTTCATAGGCCTGAATTCCATTTTTAGCCTCATATACTTCTCCTAACTTTTCAAGGGTTTTTACAAATACCTTTCTTAATTCATCATTGTCTTCAGCAATCAAAATTTT
>JAWOHC010000200.1:0-6475 GCA_046496275.1 Gillisia sp. | reverse complement strand
ATGGGGCGCTGGCCTACGATTTGACCGCAGCTGTGGACATCGCACCCAAGTTGTACAGCATTTAATAGACGGGATTTTCTTCCTGTGAAGGATATGATTGATCTCAATAATCGGGAAGGATCAAAATTACCCTGAAGCGTGATCTTCCCGCCGCTTAAGTACCGTGCATGAAGCGGAGAACAGGTCCAGTCTACTCCTAAAGCCGAAGCTCCGGATTTTGCCATGGTATCCAGCGCAAACCAGCAACCTTTTCCAAAAGCGATGACTGGGGTTTCATCTTTTAACGCATCGATAATTTGCTGCATGTAGTTCCAGGAAAATATTTGATAATCGGTTGGAGATAGCATTCCTCCCCAGGAATCGAATATTTGAACTGCATCCACTCCTGCTGCAACTTTTGCCTTTAAATAGGCAATGGTGGTATCGGTAATCTTTTGCAATAAAGTATGTGCTGCAATCGGATTGGTAAAACAGAATTTTTTGGCAATATCAAAATTCTTGGAACCCTGCCCTTGTACCGCATAACATAAAATAGTCCAGGGAGAACCTGCAAAACCAATAAGGGGAACTTCATCATTGAGCTCCCTTTTTGTCATTTTGATGGCATCCATAACATAGCCTAAAGTTTCATGAACATCGGGGACAATGACCTTGTCCACATCCTGCATAGTTCTAATGGGATTTGGCAGCCAGGGCCCTAGACCCGGTTTCATTTCCACTTCAATATTCATCGCCTGTGGTACTACCAGAATATCGCTAAAAAGGATCGCAGCATCCGGACCTATCTGGCGAATTGGCATTACGGTAATCTCCGTGGCCAGCTCCGGGGTACGGCACCTGGTGAAGAAATCATATTTCTCCTTGAGTTTTATAAAATCCGGCAGATATCTTCCTGCCTGGCGCATCATCCAAACCGGTGGCCGCTCGACGGTTTCACCCTTTAATGCTTTTAAAAATAGATCGTTTTTAATCATGGTGTCGGTATTTTTTTACCACCTGTACAATTACATTGTCTATGCTTGGTTTGGTGGCAATGATTATGTTTTCTGTAAATTTTTTTGCTTCTGAAGCAGTTGTGGTACCAATACAGAAAGCGATGTTCTGATTCATTTTATTTTTGCTGAAAAAGCTTTTTACGCCGCTGGGGCTAAAAAACAAAACGCCATCAAATTCCTGTTGAAATTTCTTCGGATTTAAGCGTGTTTTATAAACCTGAATTTCTTCTAAATTTATAGTATTTTCTTTTAAAATGGATGGCAATTCTTCCCGACGGCTATCTCCACAAAAAAAGCTGAAGTTTTCATCCGGATAATTTTTCGAAATTATAGCCGCTAAAGCAGTTCCATAATCGGCAATTTCGGAAATAGTATAGTTGTATTTCTTTAAAAAGGATGCTGTTTTTTCTCCAACGCAAAAACAGTTTTCAATAACAAGATTCTTCCTGATTATGGCCTTTGCGGTATTTTTACTTGTAACGATCGCGTTTTTGATACGCTTCTTCCCGGGATCAAAATCTATAAATTCAATTTTAATTGCACTATATTCTACCAGGGATATACCAGCATTCAGCAATAATTGTTTTTGGTGGGGTTCCAGTATTTTAGTAGCAAGGACAGTTGGCATGATTGCTTTATTTTAGCACTTTCCTGATTTTTTTCATGAGTTCTGCACCTCCGTTTTTCAGAATTTCTTCTCCACATTTTCTACCAAAATCCTGGGCCTGAGTTACTGGAACGGCTCTTTCTATCTCAAATTTTTGTGTTCCATCCAGGCTGTATAAACCACCTTTAAAATAAAGGATTCCATCCCTTATTTCGGCAAGAGCACCAATGGGAGCTGTACAACCTCCCTCCAGGACTTTCAAAAATTCACGTTCTGTATGCACACAAATTTCAGATTCCTTATGGTTCAGGGCCAAAAGCGTCTTCCTGCAAAATTCGTCTTCTTCTTTTGCAACAACAAGCATCGCACCTTGCGCAGGAGCTGGCAACATCCAGTCAAGCGATAAATAATTTTCTGGAGTAAGATTGATGCGTTCCAGGCCGGCGGCTGCAAAAATGGCTCCATCCCAACTGTTTTCCTCCAGTTTCTTCATCCGGGTGTTTACGTTTCCGCGAAGATCTACAACCTCATGATGGGGGTATTTGTTTAGCCATTGTGCTTTTCGGCGCAAACTTCCGGTGGCAATAGTGCCTTTGGATTCAAGAAAATCAAGACCTTTATGTACGATAATGTCCTTTGAATTTGCTCTTTTTAGAATGGCCGCTTCCACAATTCCTTTTGGCAAAGCGGTTGGAACATCTTTCATGGAATGCACCGCAATATCAATTTTGTTCGTTAACATTGCGATATCCAGGGTTTTTGTAAAAATCCCTGTAATTCCCATTTCATATAAGGGTTGGTCTAAATTGAGGTCTCCTGTAGATTTTACAGGAAGCAATTCGGTTTTATGACCTAATTTTTCAAGAGCAGATTGAACTGTTTTGGCCTGCCATAGTGCTAATTCACTATCGCGGGTTCCTATTCTTATTTTTTTGTTCATTTTGTGGCTTCTTCCAGTTGAAAGACTTTCTGGATAAGCTCCAGGCTTTCAACTGTAGTATTGGAATCATCTTTTAGGTGATTGGCAAAATGATTCATAATTTTTTGAATGATCCTGTTGCTAACGATTTCTGCCTGTTCATTGTTGAAATTCACAATTTTTCGGCTTTGAAAATCCAACTCGGCATCTTTCATGTCTTTAAGTTTTTTCTTGAGCGCTTTTATGGTAGGAGCAAATTTTCGCATTTCCAACCATTTGTTAAACTCATCTTCAACTTCAGCAATGATAAGTTTGGCATCAGGAATACATAACTTTCTTCGTTCCAGGGTGTCATCTGTCATTTGTGCAAGATGATCCAAATGAAGTACGGTCACATTTTCCATGGCAGCAACATCATCTGAAACATTTTTAGGAATGGAAAGATCCAGGATCAATAATTCCTTTTTAGGATAAATAAGTTCTTTGGAAATAGTTGGGTTTTGAGCTCCTGTAGCAACGATTAAAATATCTGAATGACGGATTTCCGACTGAAGATTGGCATAATCTTCTACTTTTAAATTGAATTTTCCTGCAATTTTTTCAGCCTTATCCTTAGTTCGGTTTATGAGGGTAATGTGATTATTTTTGGTGTGTTTTACAAGGTTCTCACAAGTGTTTCTTCCAATTTTCCCTGTTCCGAAAAGTAAAATATTCTTTTCTGAAACATTTTTAACCTCCCGAAGAATATATTGAACCGAAGCGAAACTTACTGATGTTGCCCCTGAAGACATTTCGGTTTCATTTTTAATTCGCTTGCTTGCCTGAATAACGGCATTGACAAGTCGCTCTAAAAAAGGATTTGCAACTCCTGCATTCTTTGAGCTGATGAATGCGATTTTTAACTGGCTAATAATCTCAAAATCGCCCAGAATTTGGCTGTCGAGACCGGTTCCAACTCTAAACATATGAGAGATGGCTTCTTTGTTCTTATATATGTACGCTACTTTTTCAAATTCTTCAACAGTACCATTGGTATGCTCACAAAGTAATTTTATTAGTTGGTAAGGGTGTTGTGCAAACCCGTAAATTTCAGTTCTATTGCAGGTTGAGGTGACAATAATCCCGTCAATCCCTTCATTTTTAGCGTCTTCCAGTAATTTTAATTTACTTTCAGCAGTTAAACTGAAATGCCCACGAACATCGGCATCAGCTTTTTTATAGCTTAAACCAATGGTGTAAAAGTGTTTTCCTTTTGAAATATGATAGTGCTCCATGTATCAGATTAGAATTGTGAAGTCAAAAGTAAGGTATATGATTCTTAAAAAGCAACGCGCAAAGTGCTAAATGTGTCGATTCCTGATAATAATCATATTTTCATGGATCGTATTCGGATAAAACCTTATTTTTGTAGTAATAATAGGACTTGGACACAAATTAGTTTAGATTTATTCTAAATAATAAAATTCATTAAATTATGGATTTAGAAGAAAAAAATATCGCTGCAGGGTTTGTTGATGAAACCAAAATTGAGGAGGGTTTCTATATCTTAAAGTTTCAAAATGAAGAGAAATTACCGGGTAATATCTCCCGGGATATAGACAGTAGTTTTATTCAATTTCATTTTTGTGTAAAGGGGAAAGCCAAGTTTTTATTTAATAATAGTAGTTATGAATTGCCTTTGGAGGAAGAAAAATCCCTGCTTTTATATAATCCACAAAGAAATTTGCCAATCAATTTGGAATTACAACCAAAATCCTGGGTGATCTCCCTGGTAATTTCTATAAAGAAATTTCATTCTTTGTTTTCACAGGAAGCTGGTTATATCCCCTTTTTAAGCAAAGAAAACAGCGATAAGAAATATTATAAGGATGCCGGGATTTCTCCTTCCATGGCTATTGTTCTAAATCAATTGATGAATTTTAATTTGATGCCATCCATAAAGTCCTTGTATTTTAAAGCTAAAGCATATGAAATGTTAAGCCTGTTTTTTAACAGGACAGAAGATCCAAATATGGAACAATGTCCATTTTTAAGCGATGAAGAAAATGTTTTAAAAATTCGCAGGGCAAAAGAAATTATTATCAGCAGGATGGCTGAACCTCCTTCTTTAAATGAGTTATCTTTAGAAATTGGCTTAAGCCTTAAAAAATTAAAAGAAGGATTTAAGCAAATCTATGGAGATTCCGTTTTTAGTTTTTTGTTTGATTATAAAATGGAATTTGCGAGGAAACTTTTAGATTCCGGGGAATATAATGTTAATGAAGTAGGGTTAAAAGTAGGATATAGCACAGCAAGCCATTTTATTGCAGCCTTCAGGAAAAAATTCGGGACTACCCCAAAAAAATATATTATGTCTATTCCAGCGACTAATTAAAAATAGCATTTATGAAATGAGCATAACGGAAACCGGATGCAAATACCAATTAAGATATGCGAATTGCTCCCGATAGCTATCGGGAGACCGTTAAAAAACACTAAATAGCTACATATGAAAAGCCTTAAAATACTTTCGGTTATGCTGTTTTTTAATTTTTCCTTCGCATATGCACAGGAGAAAAATGTCTTGGTTTTTCATAAAACGGAAGGTTTTTATCATAAATCAATTCCGAAGGGGGTAAAAACCATAAAGGAGCTTGGGAAAGAACATAATTTTAAGGTGGAGGAAACAAAGAATGCGGAAAATTTCACCAACGATCAACTTAAAAAGTATACGCTTGTAATTTTTTTAAATACCACGGGAGATGTGCTCGACCTTCAGCAACAAAATGCCTTTGAAGATTTCATAAATAATGGAGGAAGTTTTTTCGGCATTCACGCTGCCACCGATACCGAATACCACTGGGCCTGGTATGGTACCTTGGTAGGAGCCTATTTTAAAAACCATCCAAAAATAGCAAAAGCCGAAATCACCGTAAAAGCTCCGAACCATCCAGCCGTTGCACACCTGCCAAGTACCTGGGTACGGGTTGATGAGTGGTATAATTTTAAAAATATCAATCCCGAAATAACCGTTTTATTGAATTTAGAGGAGCGCACCTATAAAGGTGGCGAGCATGGAGAAAATCATCCAATTGCCTGGTATCAAGAGCTTGATGGTGGTGGAAGATCAATTTATACCGGTGGAGGACATACAGAGGAATCCTATGATGAACCTGATTTCCGCGAACATCTTCTGCAAAGCATTTTATTTGCTTTGGGAGAATAATTTGGGCAACGGTTTTTCTATATGGAAATAAGAAAGTATAATACCTTTCTATAGTGTTTCCCCAAAAAGTAGCTTATTTTTATACCGAAAATGAAAAATCATGAAATGAGCATAACAGAAGCTTATGCATTCACCAATGATGATATGCGAATTACTCCCGGGCATTTGGGAGTCCATAAAAAATAATAATTATGAAAAAAGGTGTACTGCTCGTAAATCTGGGCTCTCCCGATAGTACTTCCCCCAAGGATGTTAAAAAATATTTAGGGGAATTTTTAATGGATGAACGGGTGATCGATGTCCCGCTTTGGGCCAGGACATTGCTTGTAAAAGGAATCGTTCTAAATACCCGACCAAAAAAATCGGCAGCTGCCTATCAAAAAATATGGTGGGATGAAGGTTCTCCGTTAATTGTGCTTTCCAAAAGATTACGCGATAAAATTGACGAACATACCTCTTTGCCTATCGTGCTTTCCATGCGTTACGGAACTCCGAATATAAAATCCGGATTACAGGAATTGCATGATCAGGGAGTGGATGAAGTGTTGATTTTCCCTTTATATCCGCAGTTTGCTATGGCTACCACCGAAACTATTCTGGTTTTGGCGGAAGAATTAAGAAAGGAGCATTTTCCTGAAATGAAATTTACTTCGGTCCCGGCATTTTATAATCATCCAGATTATATTAAGGTTTTGGCCGAAAGCATTTCAGAAAAACTTAAAGCAGTAGAGTTCCAGCATTTATTATTC
>JAWOHC010000177.1:0-3596 GCA_046496275.1 Gillisia sp. | reverse complement strand
GCTGAAACCTAACCTCCAGTTATTCCAAGGAGATTTTTAAAAAACAGACCTTGCTTTTATAAAAAATTTTAAATTATACTTAAAATTAAAGTGTTCTGAAAAAATTGGATTATAACTTAATGTTTATCAGTTAATTGAAATAAGTCTTTGTTCTTAATTCTTGCAGTTAAGCCAAAGGCGGAACCATCTTGATTCTTTACCGGACCTTACTTTTAAGTTACCTAAAATTACGGAAAATTAAAACGTTTACGAGCTTATGTCCTTCAATTTCAACTGAATAGAAATGTTCCCATTCCATTCGTTTTCATCAAGGGAATACACAGCATTGAATTTTTTCTTATCTGTGATTAGTTCACTTTTGTTGCCCAGATTAAAACCTATTGCATCAATAGATACGGAAATATGACTTTGTTTTACCCTGCATTTTAAGTGAAGGTCATCCCCGCCTACACATTTCCCGTAGCCGGTATCGTTCAGGTTTTTGGTGAGAAATACCGGGGACATATTACCGGGACCATGCGGAGCGAATTGCTTCAGGATCCTATGAAATTTTGGTGAAATATCATCCAGTGCCAGCTCTGCATCTATAGCTATTTCCGGAGTTAGAAGCCGTTTATCTATACTTGAACCCACTACTTCCTCAAACTTCTGTTTAAAACCATCATAGTCTGATTCCAAAAGCGTGAGTCCTGCAGCATATTTATGTCCACCGAATTGTTCGATGAATTCTTGACATCCTTCCAGGGCATCATACACATCAAAATCCTTGACAGAACGAGCCGAAGCAGCCAGTTTATCCCCACTTTTTGTAAAAACCAATGTAGGCCTGTAATAGGTTTCTGTTAACCTGGAAGCGACGATTCCAATGACGCCCTTATGCCAGTTTTTATCATAAACTACCGTTGTAAACCGTTCCTTTTCCTGTAGTTCTTCAATTTGCGCAAGGGCTTCTACGGTAATGGTTTTATCTGTTTCCCTTCTGTCTGAATTAAAAGTTTCAATTTCTGAAGCAAAAAGATCAGCGGTTTCCTGATTTTCCTCTACCAGCAAGTTAACGGCATAAAGCCCGTGTTTCATCCTTCCGGCCGCGTTAATTCGTGGAGCGATAATAAAAACCACATCGGTAATGGTGAGAGTTTCTTTTTTTATTTGTTTAATAATTGCCTTAAACCCGGGTCGTGGTGCTACATTGATAACCCGTAATCCATGATAGGCCAGGATGCGGTTTTCTCCTGTAATTGGGACAATATCTGCTCCTATTGCCGTAGCAACAAGATCGAGATAGGGCAACAGCGTATCTGTAGAATGACCATTCTGAATTACCCAGGCCTGCATCAGTTTAAATCCAATCCCACAACCACAAAGCTCCTTGTATGGATACTCACAATCTTCCCGTTTAGGATCTAATATCGCCACGGCTTTTGGAATTTCAGTTCCTGGCCTGTGATGGTCACAGATTATGAAATCGATATTTTTTTCAGAAGCATAGGCTACTTTGTCAATTGCTTTTATACCGCAGTCCAAAGCGATAATTAAACTTATGTCGTTATCGGCTGCAAAGTCAATGCCTTTATAGGAGATCCCGTAGCCTTCATCATACCTGTCCGGGATATAGGTGGCTACATTGGGATAAAAGGTTTTTAACCAGGATGAAACTAAAGCTACACTAGTGGTTCCGTCTACATCATAATCCCCATAAACCATAATAGTTTCTTCTGAAGTGATTGCTTTCGAAATCCTTTCAATGGCCAGATCCATATCCTTCATCATGAACGGGTCATGCAAATCATCCAGGGAGGGCCTGAAGAATTTTTTTGCCGACTCAAAATCTTCAATTCCCCGTTGGGCCAAAAGAGACGCCACGGGAATTTCTATTCCAAGTTGAGAAGCGAGTTTTGTGACGGTTTCAGGGTTTGGTTTTGGTTTTAGCGTCCAGCGCATAATTTTATGGTTTATTCAAAAATACGGATTGTTTCCGGTTAATATAAAAACCCGAACAACCAAAGCGGAATTATATTCATAGCCCCCACTTCCATATCATCCCGAATTATAAAAGAGTTTTGAACGCCCTGAATTTGTTTGCTGTCCTTTCCTTTTCCGCCCACTTCAAAAGTATACTTACCATCAATTAAAAAATCCCCTTTTTCGGCTAAATGTATCTCGTGAAGATTCCTTAGCTGATTTGCAAAAAAAGTCTCCCGAAGAGCACCTTTTTCAGCATTCTTTTTGCCCAGGGCATAAATAAGGTTTGTATTATGCAAATACAATTTTTCGGGTTTTGTAAATGTGCCTATTCCTTTTGCGGGTTTATAAAATTCCATCACCAAATCTGCCCTATCCAATAATTTTATGGCACTAATCAGGAATTTCCGGTTCATTCCAAGTCGCTCACTCAGTTTTGAGATATTTGGCGTAAAAGGAGCACTCTGGGAAATTGCCACGAGTAATTTCTTGATTTTTCTGCTTTCTTCGTAGGGGATATTCTCCACCACGTTCATATCTGTTTCAACTATGAGGTTCAGGGTTTGTAATAATTTATCATGATAAACATCCAAGCCTTCATTAAAATATGGATATGCGCCGTATTGAAGGTAATTTTGAAAGTGCCTGATTGGAACTGGAACTTCCTTTATTAATTCCTCAGCGATTTTTGTATGATTGCCAAGAATTTCTTCGAGTGAAAATACCGGAAGTTCTTTGTTTTGTTCAAAATGTACAAATTCCCGAAAAGACAACTCGCTTAAATGATATGTTACCGCACGCCGACTCAAATCTGATTCTCCTTTGTAAATTTCCAGCATGGACGAAGAAGTGAATACAATGTTCAGCCTGGGATGCTTGTCGTAAATCAATTTTAATTCCCGGGACCAGCGAGGGTATTTATGAACTTCATCCAAAAAAAGATGCGTTCCTCCTTTCAGCGTAAATTCACGGGCAAGATCCACTACGGTGTTTTCCAGGAAATAAAGATCATCCAGGGTAACATAAAGCGCTTCGGTTTTTTCGTCCTTTAAAAGGTGAAATTTTATCCTTTGTAAGAGCAAAATGGTTTTTCCGGTGCCGCGTGCTCCTTTTATTCCAATAAGCCGGTTTGACCAGTTGATTTTTTGAAGCAAATATCTTTTCTTATCAGATAACTGGCTCAATAATTCCGCTTGAAAAGAAATTAACTCTTCCATTTTGTTCTGTATACGAACAAATATAATAAATTTTGTTTTTGCTTAGATCAATTGTAGGTGTAAATTGTTCTATATAGGAACAATTTTAGATTTATATTGCTATCAGTGGGCTGGGAAGGTCATTTTTTTTTCTAACTATTACAAAAGCTATACTTAAAGTAAAGTAAAAGCAAGTTTGTTGAAAATCTTCCGCCTTTATTTTTTTCCGCTTACAACAATCACTATCTCTCCTTTTGGAGGTTTTTGGGTATAGTGAGACAAAACTTCGGCAACAGTACCACGGATGGTTTCTTCGTGCAGCTTACTTATTTCCCTGGATACTGAAATAGGCCTTTCCGGTCCAAAAAATTCAGCAAACTGGGACAGGGTTTTGAGGAGTTTATGCGGGGATTCATAAAAAATGATGGTTCGTTGCTC
>JAWOHC010000159.1:0-24638 GCA_046496275.1 Gillisia sp. | reverse complement strand
GGAACTACAGATTATGCCATCGAAATTTTCCACGAAGCCTTAAAAAAAGGATCCTATACTTCATTTTTAGATGAAAACACTTCACTTCCCATGATGTTTATGGACGATGCTATTAAAGCAACCGTGGATATCATGGAGGCTCCTGCAAAGGATGTGAAAGTGAGGTCTTCCTATAATTTGGCTGCAATGAGTTTTACTCCGAAAGAACTCGCTTCAGAAATAAAGAAACAACTCCCGGAATTTGAAATAAATTACAACCCGGATTTCAGGCAACAAATCGCCAATTCCTGGCCTGGTAGCATTGATGATAAAGAAGCAAGAAAGGATTGGGGATGGAAACATGACTTCGATTTGGAAAAACTAACCAAAACGATGCTGGAAGGATTGAAAAAGCCTGTTTCTTAAAGGAAACCATTAGGGGTGGAAAAAACAAAGGGCGCCTTCCTTTGAAAGGGAAGGTGGATTAATTGGTACTAAAATATTTCTAATTTTCCAGAATACTTCTGCCGATTGAGACGGAAGGGTTGATAACTAAAATTGTGCCTCCAGCCATCCCGGCCTGAGGCAATCCCTCCTTAGAAACGATGGGAGCTTTTACAAAATTCAACTTTAGTTAAAATAATACGGAAAAGTTAAACACAAAAAAACCCGGCGAAATTAAATTTAGCCGGGTTTTTAATGTTGTCGAATTAAATATACTAAATATATTAATCGTTGATAACGCGCACCTGAGCTGCGGTTAATCCTTTTCTTCCTTCTTCTTCAACGTACTCAACCTTATCACCTTCGTTTAAAGATTCACCGTCAAGACCTGTAATGTGTACAAAGATGTCTCTACCTGTGTCGTCGTTGGTAATGAATCCATATCCTTTAGACTCATTGAAAAATTTAACTGTACCTTCCATTGTAATAAAATAAATAATTAATAAAGAACAAACTTACATAATTAAATTTATTGGAAGGAGAAAAAATAAAAAATATTTTTAACGTTATTGATTATAAATGAGTTACTTCCTCTCGCTCTCGCGCATTTTTTTAAAGTTTTTTTCAGAAAGGGTATAATCTTCCAGTTTTTTTCCTTTCCACCGCACATATAAAAAGATGGGCATGAGGATAAATGCACTTGCTAAAACTGCAACCCCTATGATCTTATCCCCTAAAAGAATATCGTCATTCAATCTATAATAGAATCCTGTGCCAATAGCAGTGAGGATTAAAATTCCGAGTATTTTCAATATTAAGTTCATAATTTAAACAGTTACTTCAATTAATTTTTGCCGGTAGGCAGTTAATAATTTTGATTTGGAAATAAATCCAACATATTTTTCATTTTCCACCACCGGTAAGTTCCAGGCATCGCTTTCCTGGAATTTTCTCATAATATCCTTGGTGCTGTCCTTTCTAAGATCTATCACTTCAGGAGCCTCCTGCATTAATTCCCTTACTTTAATCTCATCATACAAAGATTGATTGAACATAACCGGGCGAATATCATCAAGTAAAATTATTCCCATAATATGATCATTTTCATCTAAAACTGGGAAAAAGTTCCTGGAGGATTTAATAACCCCGTTATGAATAATATCTCCAAGGGTGGCATCTATATGCAGGCTTACAAAATTTGTTTCTATCACCTGCCTGATATTCAGCAAAGTTAATACCATTTGATCCTTATTATGGGTAATTAACTCACCACGCGAGGCAAGATCAAGGGTGTAAACCGAATGCGGCTGAAATTGCGAGGTTATCATAAATGAAATCGCTGCTGTTATCATAAGTGGTACGAATAAATCGTAACCGCTTGTGAGTTCTGCGATAAGGAAGATCGCAGTAAGCGGGGCGTGCATAATACCGGCCATTAAGCCTGCCATACCTACCATTGTAAAGTTGCTTACCGAAAGAGGGGTTTTTAAAAGTCCGCTATTGTTTATTATTAAGGCAAAACAATGTCCCATTGCGCTGCCCATAAAAAGTACCGGCGCGAAAATTCCTCCTACACCCCCAGCTCCCATGGTAAGGGAGGTGGCAATAATCTTAAATACAACAAGTCCTGCAAGCAGCGCAATAACCACCCAAATATTGTCGAGATAGGCATCAAAAATATTTGTTCCCAGGGCAGCGAGGTAGTTTTCCTGAAGTAAATTATTGATAACATCATAACCCTCTCCGTAGAGAGGAGGTATAAGAAAAATAAGAACCCCCAGGGAAATCCCTCCAATTAAAAGTCTGTATAAGGAGGAGGTAATCTTGCTGAAAAATTTGTTTACCCGAAAGTATATTTTGGTGAAATATATAGAACACATGGAGGCAATGACACCCAGGAGAATATAAAAAGGCACTTGCTGAATCTCAAATTCATCTGTGAGTTGGGTATGCAAAATAATATCTGAGCCTGAAAAGAAATACGTAGTGAGTATTGCTGAAACCGATGCCAAAAGCAGGGGGATCATAGAAATAAGCGTAAGGTCAAGACTGAAAATTTCAATTGCAAAAATGATAGCAGCTATGGGAGCCTTAAAAAGAGCTGACATAGCTCCTGCAGCAGCACATCCTATAAGAAGCGTTCTTGAAGCCTGGTTCATTTTAAAAAACCTGGAGAGGTTGGAACTTATAGATGCGCCTGTTGCAACCGTTGGAGCTTCGAGCCCTACAGAACCTCCAAAACCTACAGTGATGGGAGCTGTAAGCAGGGAGGCGTACATCTGGAATCTCTGCATGATCCCTTTCCGTTTGGATATGGCATGCAGTGTAGTTGGAATACCGTTGCCTATATTCTTTTTTAATCCAAATTTTATGATAAGCAGGGTAAGCGCCAGTCCAATTATGGGAAATATAAAATAAAAGGCAGCGTGATAATTAATTATGAACTCACCCTCAAGGAGTTGTTGAATGTAGTGGGTAAGGTTTTTTATGGTAACAGCAACCAGCCCAGCTATGAAACCAATGAGCGCACTTAAAAACATCAAAAACTGATGATTTGTTAAGTGCTGGGTTTTCCAGATGGCAAATTTATCTGATAATCTTTTTGTTGCTGAAGCCAAGCTACCGATTTTTTATAATTGGTGAAGATAAAAAATCCTGCTATAAGCAGGATTTAAAATTTTATAATTTCACCTGGAGATGAAGCTCCCTGAGTTGTGCTTCATCCAGTTTGGCCGGGGCATCTATCATAACATCCCTGCCGTTATTGTTTTTAGGAAATGCGATATAATCCCGGATGGTCTCTTTTCCGTCCAAGATGGCAACAAGCCTGTCAAAACCAAAAGCGACTCCTCCATGGGGAGGTGCGCCAAATTCAAAAGCATTCATCAAAAATCCGAATTGCTCCTTTGCCTCTTCAGGAGTAAAGCCCAAATAATCGAACATTTTTGCCTGGGTAGCTTTATCGTGGATCCTGATGGAACCTCCTCCAAT
Organism: Gillisia sp.; assembly: GCA_046496275.1. Classification (GTDB taxonomy): domain Bacteria; phylum Bacteroidota; class Bacteroidia; order Flavobacteriales; family Flavobacteriaceae; genus Gillisia. Next base: position 21,224 of record JAWOHC010000159.1, on the reverse strand, counting down.
CTCATTTCCGTTAAGAACAAGGTCATAGGCATTTGCCCTAACAGCTCCCGGATTGGTTTCCAGTAATTTGATGTCTTCTGGTTTTGGCGAAGTAAACGGGTGGTGCATGGCATGATAGCGGTTAGTTTCCTCATCCCATTCCAAAAGTGGAAAATCCAGTACCCATAGCGGGGCGAATACATTGGGATCTCTCAATCCTAGCTCTGTTGCCAGGTGCATCCTCAGGGCACTTAACTGTGTTCTAACTTTAGTTGTCTCTCCGGACATTACCAGGATTAGATCTCCAGCTTTTGCTCCGGATAAATCTGCCCAACTCAAAAGATCTTCCTGGGAATAAAATTTATCCACCGAAGATTTTAAGCTTCCATCCTCGTTGTATTTAACCCAAATAAGGCCATTTGCGCCAATTTGAGGCCGCTTTACCCAGGCTACAAGCTTGTCTATTTCTTTTCTGGTGTACGCTCCGGCTCCCGGTACGGAAATCCCAACAATCAATTCCTGATCATCAAAAATAGGAAAGCCTTTACCTTTGGCAAGATCGTTCAATTCTGCAAATTCCATCCCGAATCGAATATCGGGCTTGTCGTTTCCATATTTCCGCATCGCTTCTGCATAGGTCATTCTGGGAAAAGAATCGATTTCAAATCCACGAACTTCTTTCAACAAATGTTTTGTAAGGCCTTCAAAAGTATTCAGGATATCTTCCTGTTCCACAAAGGCCATTTCACAATCTATTTGTGTGAATTCCGGCTGGCGATCTGCCCGTAAATCTTCATCCCTGAAACATTTTACGATTTGGAAATACTTATCCATTCCACCAACCATAAGAAGTTGTTTAAAGGTTTGGGGAGATTGTGGCAACGCGTAAAACTGACCTTCATTCATCCGGCTAGGCACCACAAAATCACGCGCACCTTCAGGTGTGGACTTGATTAAATACGGAGTTTCAATTTCAATAAATCCCTGATTGGAAAGATAATTCCGTACCTGCATTCCCACTTTATGACGAAACATCAGGCTCTCCTTTACCGGATTCCTCCTAATATCAAGGTAACGGTATTTCATTCGGAGTTCCTCTCCGCCGTCGGTATCATTTTCAATGGTGAAAGGAGGTGTTAAAGAAGCATTCAGCAAGTGATATTCTGAAACAAGGATTTCAATATCACCGGTAGGAAGCTGTGGGTTTTTGGATTCCCGTTCTATTACCTTTCCTTTAATTTGTATAACATATTCACGCCCCAGCTGCGAAGCCTGTTCCATGAGTTCTTTAGAGGTGCGTTCCTCATCAAAAATAAGCTGGGTGATTCCATACCTGTCCCGAAGGTCTACCCACATCATAAATCCTTTATTCCTAAGCTTCTGGACCCATCCTGAAAGGATCACTTCCTCTCCAATGTTTTCTGTTCTTAACTCACCACAGGTATGACTTCTGTACATATTGATATCTTGAAATTTTGAGAAGCAAAAGTAAGAAGTTATGGCGGTTTCTAATGAATAAACCCGATAAAAATATGTCCATTTTTGGATCATTTGAGGCAAGCTGACGCAAGGGGAAGCATTCATATTCGTCCCAATGTTAAATTAATGTTACCTAAACATTGTTTAAATGTAAATTTTTAGTATATTAGAAGGGTGGTAAAATGAAAAAAATAAAAGTTATGAAAAATATAAAATCAATGTTAGTGGTTCTTGCCTTTCTGTTTAGTGTAACATTATCAGCACAGGAAATTAAGCCTGTTTTTGAGAAAGAGGGAAACTTAATTAAAGGAACTTTTTATAATGAAGATGGCAATGTTAGCCAGGTAGGAACCTATAAGGACGGGAAACTTCATGGAAAATGGATTTCTTATGATCAAAATGGTAAAAAGGTTGCCATGGCAAATTATGAGGAAGGACAAAAAACCGGAAAATGGTTTTTCTGGTCTTCAGATCAATTAACTGAAGTTGATTATAGCAACAATAGTATTGCCGAGGTTACCAAATATGATTATAATGGCACTTTGGTGACAAGGAACTAAATCCTTTTTAATAACTAAAGAAAAACCCCGAGGCCTTATGGTTTCGGGGTTTTTACTTTTCATATAATGGGTTATCTTCCTGTCTTTAAACCTTATCTGGGCTTTTGACAAATGTTAATAGGATGATCCTATTTTTATTTCCCTGATATTTTTAAGTCGCTTTCTAGCGATTCTCTTGTTGCGCACATTTACCTTCATTCTGTTAACCAGGTAAAACATTACCGGCACTACAACCAGTGTAAGGAAAGTTGCGAAAACCAGTCCGAAGATTACCGTCCAGGCCAGCGGCCCCCAGAATTTCACATTATCTCCCCCTACATAAATTTTTGGGTCATAATCTATGAACAGGCTGAAGAAATCTATATTAAGTCCCACCGCAAGTGGAATCAATCCCAGAACCGTGGTAATAGCCGTTAAAAGAACAGGCCGCAACCTGGATTTCCCCCCGGCTATAATTGCTTCAAAATATTCCTCACGGGTAAGCAAATCTTCAGGTTCATAACCCAGCATCACTTTTTTCCTGTCTATTAAAAGTTGGGTATAATCTATAAGCACGATCGCATTGTTCACCACAATTCCCGCAAGGGAAATAATTCCCATCATGGTCATGATGATGATGAAATCCATTTGGAAAATTACCATTCCAAGGAAAACCCCGGCAAGGCTTAACATAACCGCCATAAGAATGATCACGGGTTTTGAAAGCGAGTTGAACTGGGCTACCAGGATCAATAAGATCCCGCTCAGGGCTAAAAGAAGCGCTTTTAGTAAAAAGTTCATATTCTCTGCCTGCTTTTCCTGTTCGCCAGTAAAGGCTACGGCCATATTCTTGGGAAGTTGATAGCTGTTCAGGGAGGTCTTTAGCTGGTCTACTATGGCATTTCCGTTATAACCTTCCAGAACATTGGAATAAAGGGTAATTACACGCTTAAGGTCTCTTCTCTTAATTGAATTAAAGGCTGTTACCGAACTCTTTTCAATTACAGATGAGATGGGTACCTGCACCAGTTCTCCGGAATTGTTCCTGAAGGTAACAGGCTGGTTAAATAAGGCATTCTCATTGTATCTTAGATCCTCGTTAAACCTTACATTAATAGGGTAATCATCTGTTCCATCCTTAAAGGTGGAAACTTCCTCACCATAGATTGATCGTCTCAGTGTTTGTCCTACCGAGGAGGTTGAAACCCCCAGTTGCCCAGCCTTGCGCCGGTCTACACGCACATCCAGTTCAGATTTTGATTTGTTCACATCGAGCTTTAATTCCTCAATACCTGCTATATTAAGCTCCAGAATATAATTTCTAATCTCCTCTGCCTCCGTAAGCATTTCATCATAATTCTCCCCTTTTAACTCTATATTGATTGGGTATCCCGAAGGAGGTCCTGCTGCATCTTTTTCAACAATAATAGATGCTCCGGGGAAATCCCTGACGGCATCGCGCACTTCGCTTAAAACATCACTGCTTTTTACCCCACGACGATCATTAAATTCTCGCATGGATAATGTAATTTTTCCCTTATGAGGCATATCGCTTTGTTGCCCGCCATCTGTTTGCGGATTCCCGGCTCCAAGTCCTACCTGAGAAATAGCCGATTCTACCATAAAATTATAGCCGTTATCATCCTCATACTTTTTGATTACATCATATACCTGGATTTCTACCTGTTTGGTAAGTTCATTGGTTCTGGCAATATCCGTTCCCTCAGGAAATTCTATATAGGTGATGATTTGATTGGGCTCATTTTCGGGAAAAAACAATACGTTGGGCTTTACAATTCCTACAAGAACAAAAGAGAAGATCAACAACCCCAGCGTTCCAAAAAAGAAGTAATAAGCCTTATTCTTTACAAGGGCAAATTTCAAGGTGCGCTCGTAATTGTTTTCAAGTTTTTTCAAAGCTTTAAACTGGAAATAATCTACACCCCTTGACAGGAAATATTTGTAGATCCAAAGCATAATTGCCGCGAATAACATAAGGTTGCCTATTCCTCTAAAAGCTCCCGTGTTCATAACATAACCCAGGATCACGAGAATAAGGCCAACTCCTGCCAGGATTCCGCTGAAACGAATGAGTTTGGCTTTTGTAAATTCCTTTTCCTCGGTTTGCATAAACCGTGAGGTAAGCATCGCATTAATGATAAGGGCAACAAATAATGAAGATCCCAGTACCACAGAGAGCGTCATTGGAAAGATCATCATAAATTTTCCAATGGTTCCCGGCCACAATCCCAGTGGGAAAAATGCAGCAAGGGTTGTAGCTGTAGAGGCAATAATAGGCCAGGCTATTTCGCCTACCCCTTGTTTTGCCGCTTTTAATCTTGGCATTCCCTGGTCCATAAGGGAATAGACATTTTCTACTACCACAATCCCGTTATCTACCAGCATCCCCAGACCCATTACCAAGGCAAAAAGCACCATGGTGTTTAGGGTGAGGCCCATGCTTGAAAGTATTATAAAGGACAGAAACATAGAAAGCGGGATAGCAAATCCTACAAAAAGTGCGTTCCTGAATCCAAGAAAGAACATAAGTACCACCACTACCAGGATTACCCCAAAAATGATGTTGTTTACCAGGTCATCTACCTGATTTTGTGTTTTTATAGATTGATCGTTTGTAAGGGAGATCTCAATATTTTCAGGAAAATATTCTGCCTTTTCCTTCTCGACGATCTTTTTTATCTCTTCTACGGCCTCGATCATGTTTTTTCCTGCACGTTTCTTTATGTCCAGCATGATCACGGGATCACCATATTCCCGGGCAAAAGTGGTAGCATCTTTCTCCTGGAATCTAATGCCGGCGATATCCCTAAGGAAAATAGTTCCCCCATCCCTTTTTACCACCACATCTTCAAGTTCCCTGGGATCTTCAATTTCACCAATAATCCTGATGTTTTTTTGCATGCTGTTGGAAATGATATTACCTCCCGAAATAGTACGGTTTTCGGCACTTACGGCATTCACCACATCATTAAAACTCACCTTGGAAGCTGTCATTTTATAAACATCCAACGCGATTTCTATCTCCATATCTTCGGCACCGCGAATGGTTGCCTCTTTAATTTGCGGGAGGATCTCAATTTTATCCTGCAGGTATTCGGCGTATTTCTTAAGCTGTTGTACCGTATAATCTCCTGTAAGGTTAATGTTGAGAATCGGCATTTCCTCGGTAATATTGAGGTCAAAAACATTGGGCTCTACCTTAGCTCCATTATCCATTGTGGGCCAGGTAGTCTCTGATTTTACAAGGTCCACCTTGTCTTTTATTAATTGTTTTGCAACATCGGGACTTTCATCTTCATCAAATTCCACAATTATAAGAGAGTAATCCTGCAGTGTGGTTGATGAGATCTCTTTAATACCGGCCACGTTGTTGAATTCCTCTTCCAGGGGCTCGGTGATGAATTTTTCAACATCCTCTGCCGAGTTGCCCGGGTTAATAGAACTTATATATATTTTGGTCTCAATAATTTCAGGGAAAGACTCCCGCGGCATGCTGTAGTAGGAAATCAATCCCCCCACCAGGATTATTGCCATTATTACATATACCGTCATCCGGTTTTCTATAGCCCAGGATGATATTTTAAATTCTTTATCAATTTTATTCATAGCTAAAAAGTGAACTTAAGCTTAATTTTTTAATTTTACTTTTTGTTGATCGCGTAAATTTCTTCCACCTTCAACAATAATTTGGTCTCCAGGCTCAAGCCCGCTTAAGATCTCAATGTCCTGCCGGTACGTATAGCCGGTTTCTACAATCACTCTTTTTGCTACTCCTGTGCTGTCACTTGCTTTTTCAAAAAGGTACACCAGGGTTTGACCCTTAGAATTTTGCTGAATGGTATTTTCAGGAACTATAATGGCATTCTCTGCCGTGTAGTCGTTCAATCTAACGGTTGCAATAAGGTTTGGTTTGATTTGGCCTTCTTTATTAGGAAGAGCCACTTCTATTAGAAATGACCTGTTGTCCGGATTTATAAAATTCCCAACCTGCCTCACCACTCCTTCAAATTGCTGGCCTATGGCCGGAATTTCCACCACTACGGATGTTCCGGTCTTAATTCTTCCAAGATAACTCTCCGGCACCGATGCCTGTACATACATATTATCAAGATTTACCAATCTAAAAAGTGCATTCTGGCCGGGATTAACCACTACTCCCTGTTCTGAAATTACCTGGTCTATCACTCCGGTAAATGGGGCCCTAACCACTGATTTCCCAACTTGTGTCCTGATTTGATTTACAGAATTTTGTACAGCCTGATAATTGGTCTCTGCCTCCAGATACTGGATCTCAGAGCCTATATTTTGTTCCCACAATCTTTTTTGGCGTTCAAAAGTTGTTTTAGCCAATGCTGCCTGAGCCTCTACTTGTGCAAGCTGGCTGGAAAGACCTCCATCATCAATTCTCGCAAGAATGGTCCCTTTAGTCACTTTTTGTCCTTCTCTTACATAAACTTCTCTTAGCAATCCTGAAAATTCTGGGTAGATAAGGATGTTTTCCTTGGTGGCAACATCACCCTGAACCTCGGTAAAATGCCTGAATAAAGTATCTTTAACCAATTGGGTAGTCACCAGCGGAATATTTCTTGAGGGATCCAATTTGTCTATAGCCGCATCCAATTGGTCTATTTGCGCAGTAAGTTCATTTTGCTGCTTGCTTAATTCAATCTTTTTGCTCTTTATAACCTCAAGATCATCGGAATTTATAATTTCTTCCAAAGATCTTTGTTCTGAATTTCCACAGGAAACTACAAACAGGCTTATAAACAACAGGCTTATTATTTTCTTCATAGCGTTTAAATGATCTGACATTTTAATTTTCATCGGAATATATTGAGGTGTCAAGTAGGTTTTCCAGTGCTACTTTATTGGTGATTACATTTAACATGGACTGCAGCAATTCCTGTTGCGCAGCATATAACTGGCGTTGGGCCTCGCTTAGTTCGAAACTGCTGGCAAGACCCTCAAAAAATTTAATCTGGTTTTTGTTTTCAATCCTTTCTGAAAGTTCCAGGCTTCGTTTTTGGGTTTGATAATTTTCCAGACTGAATTCGTAGTCGCTTTTTGCGGAATTAATTTCGAGTTGAACCCTGTTTTTGGTTTCTTCCAGCTGCAATATTGCCTGTTCATGCTCAATTTTTTTCTGTTGGGTTCTGGCACCCCGCAAACCGCTGCTAAAAATGGGAATGTTTAAACTTACCCCAAGGATAGACTGCGTGAAATATTCCTGGCTATCTTTAAAAAAAGTAAATTCTTCGCTAAAGCCCTGAAAACCATAATTCACAAAACTTGTAAGGGTAGGCAATGCTTTGGCCTGTTCCAGACGCACAAATATTCTTGCAGACTCCGCCTGATTTTCAGCAATCCTGAAATCAATATTTTCCTCCACGGAAATTTCCCTTGCCAATAAACCAAGATCAAAATATTCCATCGCCAGGCCATCAAGATTTTCGGTTAAAGTAACTTCAGTTTCTACGGGAAGTCCCAGGCTAAGGTTGAGCATTTCATAGGAAATACCCTGCATACGCTCGCTTCTGCTTAGGTTGTTTTTCAAGCCCAATAAAGTTATTTCCAGTTGTTCCACATCCTCTTCTTCTGCAAGGCCATTTTCAAATATTTTTTGAGTGTCATTGTAATTTTTATCCAGGATCTCAATATTTCTTTTTAAAATAGCAACGCTCTCCTGTGATAGCAGAACATTTCCATAAGCATTGATTATGGCAAGTTTCACTTCCTGATCTGTCTTTGTTTTTGCATTTCTTGAAATAGACAAGAGTGTTTTTACAGATTGTATCCCAACGATATAAGATGGGTCGAAAATAAGTTGGTTCAAGGTGGCCGTTCCTCCCAAACTTTGCTGAGTTCCAAATCTTACAGGGATAAAGGTTCCCGGCTCGCCTCCGGCAATTTCTGCGGGAAGTAATGTCACCGGTCGCTTAAGTAGATTTTGATAATCTATATTTCCAGAAATTTGCGGTAACCCCTGGGCGATAATCTCCCATTTTTGCTTCAAGGATTTTTCTATTTCTTTGGTGGAAATTTGAGAGGAATAATTGTTTTTCAACCCGAATTCGACGGCCTGCTGCAGGGAGAACGAATGGGATTTATTCGCCTCCAGCACCTGGGCAAAAGACCCGAGGGTAAAAAACATGGCGATAATAAATGTGCTTGTTTTGTTCATCTTAATGGTCTGTTGGTAAAAATTCTTTTAAAGTCTTGAGTCCTTTTTCAGAAACAATAGCCCGTAGGTGATATTCAAGGTATTTTTCATTGATTTCCTTGATAGAAAATTGGTCTGCGGGAAAAAGGTCACTGCCCTTTATGGTAGACATGCCCAGAAAATAAATCTTGCTAATAAAAGCTACAGGAATGTTTTCCCGGTATAGCCCTTCTTTAATCCCTTTTTCAAGATTTTCGGTAATGCTGCATTCCATGGTGTCAATATGATGGGTTTGAACAGATTTGTATACCTTTGGATAGTATTTTTGAAGCTGAAATTGAGGGGAAGATTTTTCGTCTTTCAAATGATTCATCACGAAATTTTTGATCTCCACCATTTCTACAATGGCATTTAATTCTTTCTCTTTTATTTTTTCGATTCCCTCATCAATCGCAGTTAAAATGAACAGGGTGGAGGCTTGAACGAGCTTTGCTTTGTTTGGAAAATGGAAATAGATCGTTTTTTTTGAAATTCCCAACTCATTGGCCAGATCATCCATGGTCACGCTCTTAAATCCCAAATTCAGAAATAAATCTGCCGCCTTTTTAACAATTTCTTCTTTCATACTTTAATCCTACAAAGGTTTATTTTCCCAGTAATTTCATCAAATTTCGTAGTAACGCTCACTTTTTTGATAGTTAAGGTGGCAACTAAGGCCGCTTTATTTTTTTAGCGATTGCAAAGGTACTTCAGGAAACTTTAAAAACCCAAAAAGTTTCCGGTTATTTTTTTGGTTTTAATTTATCTTAAGGAATATGAAATAGGGTCAATTTTGGTATTTTAGCCAAAAATTTCAATAATGTTAACCATCACTCAGTACCGCGACGCTTTTTTAGACTATTTAAATAAAAAGATCACTACCAAAGAACCGGTAAATTTATATGAACCAATTACTTACATTCTTAATTTAGGCGGAAAGCGTTTAAGGCCGGTTTTGGTTTTAATGTCCACAGAGATTTTTGACACTTCTTATGAAAAAGCCCTGGATGCCGCTTTGGCAATTGAAGTGTTTCATAATTTCTCGCTGGTTCACGATGATATTATGGACGATGCTCCTTTAAGAAGGGGAAATGCAACGGTACATGAAAAATGGGATTTAAACACCGGGATCCTTTCCGGGGATGCCATGTTGATCAATGCGTATCAGCTTTTTGAAAATTATGATGGTCCTGTTTTTAAGGAATTGGCGCAGCTTTTCACTAAAACCGCTATTCAGGTTTGTGAAGGACAGCAATATGATGTTGATTTTGAGAACAGGGAGGATGTTGAAATTAAGGATTATCTCAAGATGATAGAATACAAGACGGCAGTTCTTGTAGGTGCTTCCCTGCAAATGGGCGCCATAATAGGAGGAGCTTCAGAGGAGAGTAAAAAAGCATTTTATGAGTATGGGTGCCTTCTTGGAATCGCTTTTCAGTTACAGGACGATTATCTGGATGCTTTTGGCGATCCGGAAACCTTTGGAAAGCAACTTGGTGGCGATATTATTGAGAACAAAAAAACCTTTTTATATCTAACGGCACTTCAAAAGGCAAAAAGTTCAGAAGCCCGGCAGCTGGAACATTTGTATTCCATAAATCCAATGGATGCCCGAGGAAAAATCGAAGCCGTTAAAAGCATCTTTCAGGAGAGTGGCGCTTCAGAGCTGGCAACGGAAGAGATTAGGAAATATACTCAAAAAGCCTTTGAGGTCCTTGACACAATTGAGATTCCTGAGGATAAAAAAAATCTGCTCAGGAGATTTGGAAGTTTGCTTATGGAGAGGGAAGTTTAAAAATAAACACTCACAAAGGGCATAAAAGGGCTGCTGTAAAAGCTTTTGTTTTTATCATGCAGGACATCATACCGCACGCCTGTAACCACTGGCCCCAAATTGTAACCTGCCCCAAGGAATAACGCAGGAACCCAATCCCGGTCTTTGATATTGGCGCCGTCAAATACATAGCGGCGGGTAATATGAAGTTGTTCAAATTCTGCCGAAAGCTGCACTTCCCTTATTGGTCGCATCATCCCAATCAGGCTTCCACCCAGGCTGGTGGCATTAAAATTATTCCCGCTGGAATATGCCCCACTCAAACCTAAACCTGCAGAAAAAGTTTTATTGAAATCATATATGGCGGAAGGTGCCAAAGCCCCTATAAAATTACCATTACCAAAACTAAGCCCCAAACTCCCTCCAAAACGAACCTGCTGCCAGAATTGATTCTTTGTCTCAGGAGTACCTACTTCTGTAATCTGGCCGAAGAAAGCTGTTGATGTAAGTAGGAGTGTGCAAATGAGCAATAAGCGATTTTTAAGGGAATAACTTAAAAAAGTTGGCATGTTAAAGTTGTTTTAATGGAATTGATAAATATACTGATTTCTATAAGCTATAAAATCTAAAAATTGTATTTTTGCCTTGTTTTATAACAAAAGGAACAATAGTTTCAAATTATGGATAAATTTTCATTTCTTAACGCGGCAAGCACAGCTTATTTCGACGAACTTTACGAACAATATTTAAAAAATCCGGATAATGTAGAGCCAAGCTGGCGAGCTTTTTTTCAGGGATTTGACTTTGGTATGGAGGGGTCATCAACCCCATCAAAAGTAGAAGTGCCTATGGATGAGGATTACTGTGAGCCACAATTACAGAATCTTGAAAAAGAATTCAGGGTTATTAAACTTATAGAAGGATACCGTACCAGAGGACATTTATTCACCCAGACCAATCCGGTTAGGGATCGAAGAAAATACTCGCCTACCCTGGATATTGAGAATTTTGGACTATCCCAAAATGACCTTAATACCGTTTTTAACGCGGGAGAGCTTATTGGAATAGGACCAGCCACTCTTGAACAAATTATAACACATCTGGCAAAAATATATTGCGAGTCCATCGGGATTGAATATATGTTTATCCGGAAACCAGAAGAGATTTCTTGGATACAGAATAAGCTTAATATAAATGATAATCAGCCTTCCTTTAGTGAAGAACAAAAGAAATTCATTCTTTCAAAACTTAATGAAGCAGTCTCTTTTGAGACTTTTCTACATACCAAATATGTAGGTCAAAAAAGATTTTCACTGGAAGGGAATGAGAGTTTGATTCCAGCTTTGGATGCTATTATAGAAAAAGCCGCAGATCTTGGGGTTAAGGATTTTGTTATGGGCATGGCCCATAGAGGAAGATTGAATACCCTTACCAATATTTTCGGAAAAAGCGCTAAAGATATTTTTAGTGAATTTGACGGAAAGGATTACGAGCAGGATATTTTTGATGGGGACGTGAAATATCACCTGGGTTGGACTACAAAAATAAAAACCCGAAGCGGAAAGGAAATAAATATCAATCTTGCCCCAAACCCATCTCACCTGGAAACAGTGGGAGCGGTAGTGGAAGGGATTTCGCGTGCTAAACAGGACAATAGGTTTAAAGACAATAATTCCCAGGTATTGCCAATTATTTTACACGGTGATGCTGCTATCGCCGGCCAGGGATTGGTATATGAAATTGTGCAAATGGCACAACTGGATGGATATAAAACAGGAGGAACTATTCATATAGTGGTGAATAACCAGATTGGATTTACAACGAACTATCTTGATGCCCGTTCATCCACGTATTGTACCGATGTTGCAAAAGTTACGCTTTCTCCGGTTTTACATGTGAATGCAGATGATGCCGAAGCGGTAGTTCATGCAGTATTATTTGCACTGGACTTTAGAATGGAATTTAAAAGAGATGTATTTATAGATCTTTTAGGTTACCGAAAGTACGGTCATAATGAAGGGGATGAACCCCGGTTTACACAGCCAAAATTATATAAAGCGATCTCAAAGCACGAGAACCCCAGGGATCTTTATGCTGCAAAACTTATAAAAAGTGGCGTAATTGATGAAAGCTATGTGAAAAAGCTGGAGGATGATTACAAAGCGAAACTGGAGAAGGAACTCGAGAGTTCCCGTAAAGAAGATACCACAAGAATAACCCCATTTATGAAAGATGAATGGGAAGGTTTCGAGAACGCCGAAGAAGATACGATGATGGAGGAAGTGGATACCACTTTTAACATTGAAAAACTAAATACAGTGGCGAAAGCCGTTTCCAGACTTCCGGAAAATAAAAAATTTATGCGGAAGATCACTAAATTGATCGAAGCCCGCGATAAGATGTACTTTAAGGATAACAGCCTTGATTGGTCTATGGCAGAACATCTTGCTTATGGATCCTTAATGCTGGAAGGATATAATGTTCGGTTGAGCGGGCAGGATGTGGAAAGAGGAACCTTTTCTCATAGACATTCTGTTGTGAAAGTGGAGGATAGTGAAGAAGAAATCATTCTGCACAATGATATTCCAGGAAAAACAGGAGAATTCAGCGTTTATAATTCGCTGCTTTCAGAATATGCCGTGGTAGGATTTGATTATGGGTATGCAATGGCAAGTCCAAAAACCCTTACTATCTGGGAAGCACAATTTGGGGATTTTGTAAATGGAGCCCAAATTATGATAGATCAGTACATTTCTGCTGCAGAGGATAAATGGAAACTTCAAAATGGATTGGTAATGTTACTTCCTCACGGATATGAAGGTCAGGGAGCAGAGCATTCCTCCGGAAGGATGGAGCGTTTTTTACAGTTATGTGCAAAAGATAATATGTTTGTTGCCGATGTAACTACACCTGCGAATATGTATCACCTTCTTCGCAGGCAGATGAAGGTAAATTATAGAAAACCCTTGATCATCTTTACTCCAAAAAGTTTGTTGAGACATCCTAAAGTGGTGTCCACAAAAGAGGAATTCGCAGAAGGTAGTTTTCAAATGCTGATAGATGATGCCGAAGCCAAAGTGGATAAAATCAAGACACTGGTTTTTTGTACAGGAAAATTCTATTATGATCTTCTCGAGGCAAGGGAAGAAAACAAACGGGATGATGTGGCCCTGGTGCGCGTGGAACAATTATTTCCATTGCCGGCAGAGAAAATGAAAGCGGTCATGCAAAAATATAAAAATGCCGATGATATTGTTTGGGCCCAGGAGGAACCAAGGAATATGGGAGCTTTTGGATATATGTTGATGCATTTTGAGGAAGCAAAGAATTTTAGGGTTTGTAGCCGAAGATTTTATGGCTCACCTGCAGCAGGAAGTTCCGTGAGGTTTAAAAAACGTCATGAAAAAGTAATCGAAAGTGTATTTGATAAAACGATGGTTTAATCCTTCATTGAGGGGTTTAATAGGGGTCAGCCCGAATCATTCAGGCGGGCCTGTCTCGAATTTTTAAACGTATTTTTCTCCCGATATTTATCGGGACATTATGGGCTTGCCCCGACATTTTGATTTCGATTAAATAAAAAAATAATAACATGCTTTTTTAGAAAAGCAGAAAATAAAAAACAAAGAATCATGGCTTTAGAAATGAAAGTTCCTTCTCCCGGAGAATCCATCACAGAGGTTGAAATCGCACAATGGCTGGTAGAAGATGGAGATTATGTAGAAAAAGATCAACCAATTGCTGAAGTTGACAGTGATAAGGCAACCTTAGAACTCCCTGCTGAAGCGAGCGGAATTATTACTCTAAAGGCTAAAGAAGGGGATGCTGTAGCTGTAGGACAAGTGGTATGCTTAATAGACACCGAAGCTAAAAAGCCAGGTGGAGGAGAAGATAAAAAAGAAGAACCTGCTCAAAAGGAAGTAAAAGAAGAAAAAGAGGAACCAAAGAAAGAGGAACCTTCAAAATCTTCCACTCCTGAAAAGCAGAAAGAAAAAAGTTATGCAACCGGAACACCGTCTCCCGCAGCAAAGAAAATCCTCGATGAAAAAGGGATAGATACAAAAACTGTAACCGGATCTGGTCGTGACGGAAGAATAACCAAAGAGGATGCGGTAGAGGCCAAAGCTTCTATGGGAACTCCGGGAGTTGGAAAACGCGGGGAAAGCACTAAAAAAATGTCTATGCTTCGTCGTAAGGTAGCAGAGCGTTTAGTGAGTGTAAAGAATGAAACAGCAATGCTAACCACCTTTAACGAGGTGGATATGTCGGCAATTTTTTCTTTGCGTAAACAATATAAAGACGAATTTAAAGACAAGCATGGAGTGGGATTAGGATTTATGTCCTTTTTCACATTGGCCATTGTAAGGGCTTTGGATCTTTATCCTGATGTTAATTCGATGTTAGATGGAGATTACCAGGTTAAATATGATTATAAAGATATTAGTATCGCAGTTTCCGGACCAAAAGGATTGATGGTTCCAGTGATAAGGAATGCAGAAAACCTTGGTTTTCGAGGGGTTGAAGATGAAGTAAAACGTTTGGCAATTAGAGCAAGAGATGGTCAAATTACAGTGGATGAAATGACTGGAGGGACTTTTACCATTACCAATGGTGGCGTGTTTGGCTCTATGTTGTCCACTCCAATAATAAATCCTCCTCAAAGTGGGATTTTGGGAATGCACAATATAGTTGATCGTCCTGTAGCTATAGAAGGACATGTTGAGATTCGTCCTATAATGTACGTGGCACTTTCTTATGATCACCGGATTATTGACGGAAGAGAATCTGTTGGTTTTCTGGTTGCGGTAAAAGAAGCATTGGAAAATCCTGAAGAACTTTTGATGGACAACGATGTAAAAAGAGCTTTGGAGCTTTAAACAGCTAAATTATATTAAAAGCAAAGGGCAGCAATTTTAGATTGCTGCCCTTTGCTTTTAATCCCTCCAGGGTGTTTGTTTTCGTGATAGGCATACGCTAAGGGGAAAGATTTTGGCTTCTAATCAATTAAAATAATGTGAGCAAGGACCAAAAATTAAGGAGCAATACCAAAACCACGGTTATGGCTAAGATCCGCATTGCAATTTTTGAATGTCTCTCTTTTTTGATCACGCCTATCATTGTTTTCAATAATTAAAAACAAATCTAAACTGATTAAGTCAAAGAAGCTAAGGGGTTTTTTCCCCTATTTTTTTAAATGTTTACTTTAAATAAAGCGCTTTATTTTTATAATCTATAACCGCTTTCCCTTTTTTCAAAATATCGGCCCCTATGATCCCGTGTACTTTTTTGGCTTTATGATTTACCAAAGCCTCGTTTACGTGGGTAAGATCAAATAAAACGAGGTCAATTTTTTTTGTTTTCCAGCCTGTGATCTCAATATTGTTTTGCTGTGCAATTTGAGTTAGCATATTGGTTGCCCCCGCCCCTGCGGCTCTTACCTCGCTGTCTTCTGCCAGCAATTTAAAATGAGTGACGGCCTCAAAACCTACACAGCTGCTTGAGGCACCGGTATCTAAAATAAAATTTCCTTCAATTTTGTTGATCTTTGCGACCAGTTCAAAATGTTGGGTCTCGGTGAATTTCAGCTTAATGCGCTGATACCCTTTATCTTCCATTAATTTTCTTAAAGTCGACATTCTTTTTGTTTTGGCAAAGATAGGTCTTCAAAATAAATTATTTTTGCATTTATGATTTTAACAGATACCCATACGCACCTATATAGTGCAGATTTTGATGAAGATAGAAAAGAAGTTATCCAAAGGGCTTTGGAGCAAGACGTTTCCCGTTTCTTTATCCCGGCGATAGATTCCAAGCATATTGCTGCAATGTATAACCTGGAAAAGGCATTTCCTTCCCAGGTATTCCTAATGATGGGTTTGCACCCAACTTCTGTAAAAGATAATTACAAAGAAGAATTGCTTCGGGTAGAGCAGGAGTTTGAAAAAAGGGATTTTTATGCCGTAGGGGAAATTGGGATCGATCTTTATTGGGATAAATCTCTTTTAGAAAAACAGCAAATCGCTTTTAAACAACAAATTCAGCTTGCAAAAAGGAAAAAACTTCCAATTGTGATCCATTGTCGTGATGCCTTTGATGAGGTTTTTGAAGTTCTTGAATCCGAAAAAGGACCGGATCTCTTCGGGATTTTTCACTGTTTCACTGGAGATCTTTCCCAGGCTAAAAAAGCTTTAACGTATAATATGAAGTTGGGAATAGGGGGCGTAGTAACCTTTAAAAATGGTGGGATCGATAAATTTTTGAATGAAATACCTCTCAAAGAGCTCGTTTTGGAAACAGATGCCCCGTATCTTGCTCCTGCACCTTACAGGGGAAAACGCAATGAAAGTTCCTACATTAAAATTATAGCTGAAAAAGTGGCTGCCCTCTATGGCCTGAGCCTTGCGGAAGTTGCCGAAATTACCACTCAAAACTCCAAAGATATATTTGGTGTGTAATGCATAGTTTTAATAATAATTTTTGTTCTTTTGTCAAGATAATTTGAAATATACGTGGCAAACTTCGAAAAAATAAGGTTTTATGAAGATTCTGAAGTGCAACCTGCACTTCAAAAATATATTAAGCATCCCATGATCCGGGCGTTGCTTGTATTTACATTTCCGAATAAATCTTCGGAAGAAATTGAAAAAATCATTTCTGAATGTCATTCAATTGAGGATTTTCAATCAAAAGTTATTTACCAATCTATAAGCAAAGTTCTGGAAAAAAGTTCGGAAGGGCTTACCTACAGCGGATTTGAGGGTCTTAAGAAGGATCAGTCATATATGTTTATTTCAAATCACAGGGATATTTTGCTGGACACCGGTTTGTTGAACTGTGCCTTGTATGAACAGGGTTTGATCATGACTGCTTCGGCTATTGGTGATAATCTCGTGCAGAAACCATTCTTATTATTGCTGTCCAAATTAAACCGGAATTTTTTGGTTCAAAGGGGATTAGGTCCCAGAGAGATGCTTAAAAGTTCCCAGGAACTTTCAGAATATATCAAATACCTTTTACTGAAGCAAAACAGATCGGTTTGGATGGCCCAGCGGGAGGGAAGAACCAAAGATGGTAACGATCTTACCCAGCAGGGAGTTTTGAAAATGCTTGCTATGGCAAAAGGCGATAAAAGTATTGCCGAATATTTTTCAGAAATAAAAATCGTACCCGTTGATATTTCCTACGAGTTTGATCCTACAGATGTCCTAAAGATGCCAGAAATAATGGCCAAAAGGATGGAAGAGACGTATGTAAAAAGCGCTAATGAGGATTTTAACTCCATAATGAAAGGTGCATTGGGCAATAAAGGACGCATCCATATAAGTGCCGGAGAGGTAATATCCAAAGAGCTGCTAACTGCCATTGAGGAGAAGGAAACTTCGGTAAATGATCAATTAAAAGCAATAGCCGATCTTATAGACAGGAAAATCCAGGGGAATTATAATTTATGGCCATCTAATTACATTGCCTGTGATTTGCTGAATAATAATGATGAACACAGCAATCACTATACCCTGAAGCAAAAAAGGCAGTTTGAGCGTCGTTTGACGAGGAGAATCGATTTTGAAAATTCTTTGGAAGTAAATAGCTACCTGTTGATGTACGCGAATCCGGTTATCAACCAAGAAGCGCTGGATGAAAGTAAAGTCTAATATTTTATTGATATATACCGGTGGAACCATTGGTATGATCAAGGATTTTGAAACAGGAGCGCTCAAGGCATTTAATTTCAGTGAATTGCTTCAAAACATTCCGGAATTAAAACTCCTGGAGCATACCATAGATACCGTTAGTTTTAAGGAACCTATAGATTCCTCTAATATGAACCCGGTTTACTGGATTCAGATAGCGAAGATTATCGAAGATCGTTTTGAGAATTACGATGGATTCGTGGTTTTACATGGAAGTGATACCATGTCCTATACTGCTTCAGCTTTGAGTTTTATGTTCGAAAATTTGACAAAACCTATTATTTTTACGGGCTCTCAATTGCCTATTGGGGATCTTCGTACAGATGCAAAGGAAAATTTGATTACCAGCATACAGATTGCTGGGCTTCAAAAGCAGGGAAAACCAGTGATATCTGAGGTTGGATTGTATTTTGAGTACAAATTATACCGTGCAAACCGAACTACAAAAATAAATGCCGAAAATTTTCAGGCATTTTCTTCCTCAAATTATCCTCCGTTGGCAGAATCTGGCGTACATTTAACCGTGAATAATAATGTGTTGTGGAAAACCAACAGAAGGAGCAGGACGAAATTGCACACAAATTTCAATCATGAGATCCTTATCTTGAAAATGTTTCCGGGGATAAATGAAAGTACAGTAGCACATATGCTTTCAAAGAAAAATTTGAAAGGGGTGATCCTGGAAACCTACGGAAGCGGGAATGCTCCTACAGATTCGTGGTTTATAAATTTATTAAAAAAGCATATTTCAAAGGGTTTAATTATAGTGAATGTTACCCAATGTATCGCCGGAAGCGTATCCATGGGGCAGTATGAAACCAGTACCCAATTAAAAAAAATAGGGGTAGTTTCAGGAAAAGACATCACAACCGAAGCAGCAGTGGCAAAATTAATGTACCTTTTGGGGAGTGAATTATCTCCAAAAGTTTTCAAAACTATCTTTGAAACATCATTACGTGGCGAAATGTTATAAAATTAACGATTTCTATTTGATGGTAAACATTTTTTTTTGTTATTTGGCGCTCCGTTAAAATTACTTAATAGAGAGGTGGCCGAGCGGTCGAAGGCGCACGCCTGGAAAGCGTGTATACCTCAAAAGGGTATCGAGGGTTCGAATCCCTTCCTCTCTGCAAAGTATTTTTATTAAAAAAATAATTTTTATATCTTTAACACTTTAACTAATTAAACTAAGACAGACACTAATGAAAAGATTATTTTCAACTTTGGTAATCGCTTCGATTATGTTATTTGGAGCCGCAAACGTAAATGCGACAAATTTCGTATCCCCACAACTGGATAACATTGTGAACTTTGTTCAGGATGAAGAGGCTGCCCTCGACGTTCAAGAGGAAGAAGATTTAGGATTTCATCAGGAGCTTAAAAAGCGTTTTATAGAAGGTGGTCCCGGATTTATGGGAATCGTACTTTTATGTTTGATTCTTGGTTTGGCAATTGCTATTGAGAGAATTATCTTTTTAAACCTTTCTACAACAAACACCAAGAAATTGGCTCAGGATGTAGAAGATGCTTTAAACAGCGGTGGAATTGAAGCTGCTAAAGAAGTTTGCAGAAACACAAAAGGTCCTGTAGCATCTATTTACTACCAGGGATTAGATCGTGCAGATGAAAGCATTGAAGCTGCAGAGAAAGCAGTTGTTGCTTACGGAGGTGTTCAAATGGGACAACTTGAGAAAAACGTATCGTGGGTTTCTTTATTTATCGCTCTTGCCCCTATGCTTGGGTTCATGGGTACGGTAATTGGGATGATCCAGGCTTTTGATAGAATTGAAGCGGCAGGAGATATGCAGCCTTCACTTGTAGCAGGAGGTATTAAAGTTGCACTTCTTACCACAGTATTTGGTTTGATCGTGGCTATTATTCTACAAATTTTTTATAATTATATCATTGCTAAAATTGATAGCATTGTGAATGATATGGAAGATGCATCTATCATTTTAATTGATATGCTTGTAGACTACAAAAACAAAAAAAGAATCTAAGAGATATAAACTATGACAATTCATAAAATTTTAAAATATTTTGCACTCATTATTGGTGTCATAGGTCTTATCCTTTTGGGTAGAATTATTATGACGGGCGATGATGCGATAGAGGCCTCTGCTTCAGATCAGCAAAGTCTTGTAACACCTTTTATCTATCTAGCGTACCTTGTACTTGCAGTAGTAATTGTTTTGGTAGCGTTTTATGTGATAAAAGGATTGTTTAGGGGAAATATTAAAAACACCCTAATTTCCGTAGGAGCATTTGTTCTTGTAATTGGTATTGCCTATGTATTAACAGATGGAGCTCCCGTTGAATTAAAAGACGGTGGTACCTTATCTGCCAGTGCATCCCATTGGGTAAGCGCAGGATTATATGTTTTTTATATCCTTGCAATAGTAGCAGTTGGAGCAATGGTTCTGTCGGGAGTCAGAAAACTAATAAAATAAATTATGGCTAAAAGAGCAGCACCAGAAGTAAATGCCGGTTCAATGGCAGATATCGCATTCTTGCTATTAATTTTCTTTCTGGTAACCACAACAATTACGACCGATAAAGGGATTATGCGCAAGCTGCCCCCTATTCCGGAGGAGAATGTCGAGCCACCCATTATTAGACAGAAAAATATTTTTACTGTTATTGTAAGCAGGGATAACCAATTGCTGGTAGAAGATGAATTGATGCAATTAAAGGATCTTAGGCAAGCAGCTGTAGAATTTTTGGATAATGGAGGTGGTGAAGGTGAAGAAGCCTGTGATTATTGCCAGGGCGTGAGAGATCCCGCTTCTTCAGATAACCCAGATAAGGCTATTATCTCTTTGGTAAATGACCGGAGGACGGAATATGGAACTTATATCTCTGTTCAAAATGAGTTGGTTGCTGCTTATAACCAGTTGAGAAACCGCGAAGCACAACGACTTTATGGAATGGATTATCTGGAAATGGAGCGAAGGTACAATGATGCTACTTTTAGAGGAAATAAAGAGAGCCTAAAGGAACGTCTTGATATAATACAGAAAATGTATCCTCAAAAATTATCTGAAGCAGAGCCTAAAAGCTAGTTGCTTTAATAACAAAAAATTCAATTAAATTATGGCTAAGTTCACAAAGAAAAAGAGTGGGGAGTTGCCAGCGGTTAATACTGCTTCCCTGCCCGATATCGTTTTTATGTTGCTTTTCTTCTTCATGGTTGCAACGGTAATGCGTCAAAATACCCTGATGATACAAAACCAATTGCCTTTTGCAGACCAGGTTGAAAAGTTGGATAAAAAGGATTTGATAATGTATATTTATGCCGGAAAACCAAACCCGAGATATCAACAAAAATTTGGTACCGAGGCCCGAATTCAGTTAAACGATAAATTTGCAGATGTTAGTGATGTGCAAAAATTTATTTATGCTGAAAGAGAATCCAAGCGGGAGGAGTTAATCCCTTATTTAACAACTGCTCTAAAAGTAGATATTGAAACAAATATGGGGTTGGTTTCTGATATTAAACAAGAATTGAGAAAAGCAGAAGCCTTAAAAATTAATTATACCAC
>JAWOHC010000045.1:0-3402 GCA_046496275.1 Gillisia sp. | reverse complement strand
CAACGAACCACAGCGTTTTCTTCATGTCGGGGGCGGGACTCCGTGGCTGGTCTGGCCCCGCTTAAAACTTCCTGAACAAATGCAGTGGTGCTGTTTCTTCCCAAGCCAGAAAGCCCATCGGCATAATAAAAGGAGATTTCGGTAGCATCCATTATTTGAGTAAAATATCCTGTTAACCGGGCTTTAAACTGAGGGGCCCTGTACCTGTAACTCACATCTGCAGCTTGTATTTTTTCGCTTCTTAGTCCTACCACGACATCATTATTTTGACGGGAATTGGAAAACGAGTTCCTCAAATTTGGTGCTTTAGAATAGTAGGCTGCATTGAAATCGATTAAATGCCTGCCGGTGATCTTATAGGTTGCACCTGTTTTGAAGCCATAATCGGTAAAAGTGAGCAGCTCACTTTTACCCAGGGAATTATCGGGAAAACTTCCGTTTTGATAGAGACCCGTTCGTTGATAGGAAGTATGGGAAAGGTTTCCGGCCACAAAAAAATCTATGGTGTTATATTTGAATTGTGACTGAACAAAACCTTCAGCAACACCTGCATTTAAGTGGAAATTGTACTTAAAGCGGTCCCCTTCTGTTGCTATTCTGTTTCGGTTTTGTAAATCACTTTGGGCGATATCCCCTACCGGATTTTCTGCAGTTCCTTCAGCAAAAAAATCCACATCCAGATAACCGCTCCCTCCAAGAAGATCCTTTATACTGGCAAAATTTTCGCTTTTAAGGTGGGTATAACTAAGTTTTCCATTGATTATAACCGCTTCATTTAACGTATAGGTGAGAATGGAATTCATCAAAATTTGAGTATCATCATTCCTATCTTCAGCGATAACATAAATGGAATTCCCGCCTTGTTCAACGGAAGTTTTATTTGCTGAATAAAGCGATTTCCAATCTAATTGGCCATTCTTCTGAAATTCCCGTTGTGCAAGATAAGCCGACACATAATTTGGATTCGCAGAATTCCGAAGAAAATAACTTGGTAATTTTTGATAATAAGCAGGATCCGGATTACTGCCGCCACCAATAAAACTCTCCTGCCCATCGGGCTGGGTTACAAGTCGCGTTCCCCCAAAATCTATTCTACTGTTCCCGATTTTTCCGAATTGATAGGACAGGTTATTATTGATATCGAGCTTGTTTGTGAGCTTCCAAAAATGGTTCAACATCAAAACAGGCTCCTTTATTTCCCGTGTTCTTGAATTCCTGATCTCCCCTTCCTGATAGCCCCAAAAAGAGTTATACCGCCTGCCTTTCAAATCAAATACTTCCTGAGTATTTGCTGAAGATTTTCCCCGAATATTTGGAGTATAAAAACCGGTAACATTGAGGCTGTGGTGCTCATTTATTTTCTTCCCAACCGATATAAACAGCGAATTTGCATCATACAAGCTACCGTCATTATACCCTTCTTCCGCAAAACGCCTGGAAGCCGAAACCGAATAGGCCCAACCATTACTCATTTCTCCGGAATTATAAGTTCCCATGATTCGGCCTTTATAACTTCGGTTTGCCGCGGCATAGGAAACCCTTCCACCTTTGCTGAAAGCCGAAGCCCGCATAATAATATTGGTGGTTCCGGCAAGTCCGCCAAAACTGACTTCTGAGGAAGTAAGGCCCATTGAAAACACCTGATTTCGCTGTACATCATTTAGTCCACCCCAGTTGCCCCATTGAGGCCTTCCGTTGAACAATTTGTTCATTTCCATCCCATTGATGAGTAATTTTCCATGCTCGCTGTCAAAGCCGCGGGGTCGGAAAAAAGTGGCACTAAAATCAAATGCTGCGGCGTTAAGAAAAACGTCCCGGGTAGCTTGCAATAATCCTGAAATATTCTCGATACTCCCTTCATCTTCACTCAACTCAGCATCCGAAAGACTTATAATTCCATTCATTGCCTGTTCCCGCATCATATCCATTTGGAGCGGGATCAAATCCAGATTTAAAGATTTATCGCTTATTATTGCAGGAAGTCGTAAGGCAATATACCCTGGTTTTAAAAACAGTAGAACCTGATTTCCGGAAGGTAAATTTTGATTTGAGAAACTAAAGTGACCGTTGCTATCTGTAAGGGTTTTAAAAGTACTGCCTTCAATGGAAACCTCAACATTTTCAATCTTTTCATAAGTAGATGCGTCCACTACAACTCCCTCCAGGGTTATTTGTGCAGAAACATTAAAGCACAAAAAATGCCCTAAAAACAATAAAAAATTAGCCCCACTCATTTATAAATTGCTCATATACAGATATTAAGTTAGAACTTTTATTTCATATTATTTAAAATAATGGTAATTTAATAAGGATATTTTACTAAAATTCGAGTATGCACTGTTTACAATTAAATCCTTTAGACGTTTTTAAGCATTCCAAAATCCTTTGGATATTCTTACTGATTTTATGTCATTTCAGCATGACGAGTCAGGAAAAAAAGCAATATCAAATTAGAACCATCGCATTTTATAATGTAGAGAACTTATTCGACACAGAAAATGACCCGTTTACTTTTGATGATGATCGCACTCCGGAAGGAAAAGATGCCTGGACCCTTGAAAAATATGATGATAAAGTGAAAAATATTGCCAGGGTACTCTCTGAAATAGGAACAGAAACCACACAAATTCCACCGGCAATCATTGGTCTTTGTGAGTTGGAAAACAGAAAGGTGGTCGAAGATTTGATCAACCATGAACATCTTTTAAGCGCTAATTATGGAATTGTACATTATGATTCTCCGGACCGAAGAGGGATTGATGTTGCCATGATATACCAAAAAAACCTCTTTACACCTATTAATTCTCATTCCCGAAGATTGCTGATTTATGATCTGGATGATCCATCCAAGCGGGTTTATACCAGGGACCAGTTGGTTGTTACAGGAATTTTTGAAGGAGAAAAAATGCATTTTATCGTAAATCACTGGCCATCCCGAAGTGGCGGAGAGAAAAGAAGCAGCTATAAAAGAGAACGGGCTGCATGGCTGAATAAGCAAATTATAGATTCCCTGCATTACATAGATCCGTATTCCAAGATCATAACAATGGGAGATTTCAATGATGATCCAACAAGTAAAAGCTTAAAAAAAGGTTTGCAAACCAAAGCGCATCAAAGCAAAACAAACTTTCAGGAATTGTTCAATCCTATGGAAAACATGCATAAAAAGGGCTTGGGAACACTTGCTTACAGAGATGGCTGGAATTTATTCGATCAAATTCTTTTAACCCAGGCATTTCTTCAACAGGATTACAGCGGCTACACTTTTTATAAAGCTGGGATCTATAATAAAAATTACCTTATTACCCCTTCCGGGCAGTATCGCGGGTATCCTTTCAGGAGTTATGATTTTGGAGGCTATACTGGAGGATTTAGCGATCATTTCCCGGTATATGTGTATTT
>JAWOHC010000389.1:0-2998 GCA_046496275.1 Gillisia sp. | reverse complement strand
TATACACATTGGTAGCTACATGCAAACCAACACCGATGATCAACACTATCAGAAAATTGAGCACCTCCAGTCTGCCGTTCAGATGAACAGCCAGCAGTGTTCCCAAAATTATGGGTGCGATAATGGAGCTCAGGAAATGTGCCCTGATCATTTTACCAATTCCCGGGTTCTCTTTCATAAGCTGGTTCGTTGTTTCATTTAATGGTTGATAAATTTAGCAAAACCTGTTTAATATTAAAAAGATTTTCGCCTTCGCCCCTTAAGCTTCTTTCCCGGGTGTTTTGCTTTTTGGATGCAATGAGTTATTTAAACAAAAAAAAGCCATCTGTTTGTAACAGAAAGCTTTAATTTGTTATGGTATTATTCTAATGCTGACTACTTGGGGAGAACCACTCCGTCAATAACATGAACAACGCCATTGGTGCCTTTCAGATCTGCGACAGTCACATAAGCTGAATTGCCTGATTCATCAGTTAACTTAACCTTGCCCATATCCAGTGAAGCAGTTAGTTTGCCACCGCTGACAGTTGTTAAGACTACTTTGCCATTACCTTTTTTGATAGCATCCAATACTGCAGCTGCATCAAGATTTCCGCTAACTACATGATAGGTTAATATTTTTGCAAGCTGCGCCTTATTCTCAGGCTTCAGTAAGTTCGCAACAGTTCCTTCAGGGAGCTTATCAAAAGCATCATTTGTGGGAGCAAACACTGTAAACGGACCCTCACTTTTCAAAGTGGTCACTAAATCGGCAGCTTTTACAGCAGCGACTAATGTTGTATGATCTGCAGAACCGATGGCAATATCAACTACATCTTTCCCCTGGCTGAAAGCGCTCATTGAGGAAACTAAAGCAATTAAGAGTAAACCAATTTTTTTCATTTTATTTAATTTGTTAGTACAGAAAACAAACAACCAGATATGAATCTTGTTCAACTAGGCGTTTCGTTTATTATTTACGGAAGTCTGTTGCTCGTTTCTGACAAAATGCAGAATGAATTTAAGCGTTTTAGGTTGGAAGGGTTTGCAAAATTAATCGGAGCTTTAGAGCTTTTAGGCGGTATGGGTTTGCTGGTTGGACTAAAGTATAATTTTATATTGTTAATTTCCTCGGGAGGTTACCTCTATGGTTTATGAAGTTAATAGGATTTTTAAAATTAACCCTCTCTGCACTTTTACTTGCGGGAATATTTGTGCCTGTTTTAATAAGACCTGCAGCAATCGGTATGGCTGTTTTAATGTTGGGAGCCATCGCCATGCATATTAAAGTTAAGGATTCTCTTGTTAAATCATTTCCGGCATTTAGTTTTTTAATACTGTCTTTGTTTTTAATATTCTTTTAAAAACCATCTCCGATTTCTAAGATCTGCAGGGATGGATATGTTACCATTCAAAGTTGGCACACTTCCCGTAATCAGGTCGGTTGAAAATACCCGTCCGATAACGGTGATGTTTCAGAGTAATGTCATGTACTTTCATCAAACATAACCTCTACTGAACTCCCTGATTTAAAAAAAGGTTTCTCAATTGGCAATGTAAAATAAAAAGAGGATCCTACGCCTTCGATACTTTCTACCCATATCTCACCGCCATTTTTGTCTAAGAATCCTTTTACCAATAATAATCCAATTCCAGCCCCTTTATTTTTCTTCCTTGCCTCTGAAAGGGTCTTCATCTGCGGTGTAAAAAGATTTGCCATTATCTCTTTAGACATGCCAACTCCGGTATCCTTAACCTGAACAATAATTTTGTCATCGTTGCTTCTTGCTGACACCGTTATTGTTCCTCCCTTTCCTGTATGTTTTATAGCATTTGAAACGATATTTTGAATGATGGAAATCAGCATTTTACCATCCGCAAATACTGAAGTCTCCCCTTCAATTTCGTGATGAAGATTGATCGCGTTTATTGATGCAGTATCGTTTAAAGAATCAAAGACTTTATTGATGTAGTCGGTTAGTTTGATCTTTGTTGGAGAGAACACGTCCGATGCGTACTTTATCCTTGCCCATTCAACCAAATAGTCTAACATTTCTAATTCATCCGTTGATGATTTATAGAGCATGTCAAGCATTTCCTGAATTTCATCAGGCTTCATTGTATGGGAATACTCTTTCAAATAATTTACAATTCCGATAATTGCAGAAAGGGGACTTCTTAAATCGTGTGAAAGTATTGCCAGAACGCTCTCTTTATGAGTATTAAGATCTTCCAGTTCCCTGACATACTTTTTTATAGCATCCTCAGATTGTTTCCTCTCTGTCAGGTCGCGCAATATTTTAACAAAACCCAACATCTCTCCGTCTGAACCGATAAGCGGAAAAATCAACCCATAAGCCCAGAACAGGCTCCGGTCTTTAGCAATGTGCCATCTGTTATCTGTTGCTCTGCCTTCTTTTAAAGCTGTTTCAATTTCTTTTTCCGGGATACCAATCTTTAAATCGTCCTCAGTAAATATTATTTCGAAAGGTTTTCCAATAACTTCGTCCGTTTCGTAACCAAATATTTTTGTCGAGCCGGAACTCCAGCTGTTTATTTTGAGTTCATTATCTAATGTAAAAATTGAATAATCCTGTAAGCTGTCAATTATCTGGCTATAAAACTCAGCAGTTGGTACATACTTATTTCTAAGAATATTCTGATTGTCTTGATTGTTTTCCATTTGAGCTGTTTTGTCGTATTTACCAAGCCACTCAATCTCTCCAGTTTATTGGAAAGAGGGACTCTAATTATATAAGGTTTTGTGAATTGTTTTTAAAAACCTGCCTTTTCAATCCATACCAGGATGAGAATAATAATTACAGCAGCAGGCACAACCACCACCCAATCATTCACCTTTAACAGTCGTGGTATTGTTATATCACCAAAAGATCCTTTTTTAAGTATGCCATTTTTTAATCCGGGATACATTACCGCAAAAATCCAGGTACCCAGAACAATACCGGCCAGTCCGCCTGTAATGGCATCCAGATATCCGTTGCCAATGGCACCGGCGATA
>JAWOHC010000168.1:0-4458 GCA_046496275.1 Gillisia sp. | reverse complement strand
CTGAGTGCTATTTTTTTCTGCGGAATTTTCCTTACATCCAATAAAGAGAAGGAAAAAAAGTAACAACGAAACTACTTTTTGCATAAGATATAAACTGATTAATTTAAATTTTTGAGGATTATTTTTTGAAAAAGGAATCTACGAATTCATATTTATTAAACACCTGAAGATCTTCCAGGCCTTCACCTATTCCAATATATTTCACAGGGATTTTAAACTGATCACTAATTCCTATCACGACTCCACCCTTTGCGGTACCATCCAGTTTTGTAACGGCAAGGGAAGTGACTTCAGTAGCCGCAGTGAATTGTTTTGCCTGCTCAAAAGCGTTTTGACCTGTAGATCCGTCTAGAACGAGCAACACTTCGTGAGGAGCGCCCGGGATGACTTTTTGCATGACCCTTTTCACCTTGGTAAGTTCATTCATCAGGTTTACCTTATTGTGTAATCTTCCTGCCGTGTCAATAATAACTACATCTGAACCCTGGGTAACCCCGCTTTGAACGGCATCAAAAGCGACCGAAGCTGGATCGCTTCCCATTTGTTGCCTGATCATGGGAACCTGAGTTCTGTCGGCCCAAACTTGAAGCTGATCTATAGCCGCTGCGCGAAACGTATCTGCAGCACCCAGCAATACTTTCTTGCCATCTTTTTTAAACTGATGTGCCAACTTTCCAATAGTTGTGGTCTTCCCAACTCCATTCACGCCTACCACCATGATCACATAGGGTTTTCCTTCGCTTTTAAAGTTAAACCCATCAATTTCTCCAGAATCGGTTTCAGATAACAAGCCTGCGATCTCTTCCTTTAAAATCTCGTTAAGCTCTGCAGTTCCTAAATATTTATCCCTGGCAACGCGCTCCTCGATTCGCCGGATTATTTTTATAGTTGTTGTAACACCCACATCACTGCTTATTAAAACCTCTTCCAAATCATCCAGAACATCTTCATCCACTTTGGATTTTCCGGCCACGGCCTTGCTCATTTTTGACAGGAAATTGTCCTTGGACTTTTCTAAACCTTTATCAAGGGTTTCTTTTTTTTCTTTAGAAAATATCTTTTTAAATAAACTCATTTTTACTGGAAGGGTTTTAACTGCTGCACGGGTGTGACACCAAAATAAAATGCATCACATTTTCCGATTGTAAATATACACAAAAAACAAAAAAGCCGTTCCGATTTGTTATCGGAACGGCTTTTCAAAATATTTTTGAAATAACTTACTTTTTAGCAAGAAAGTCATTTACCTGTTCAGGAGTCATAATGCTTTCCACAAACGTGTAAGCACCAGTTTTAGGCGATTTAACCATTTTGATGGCCTTGCTCAATCTTTTTGTTCCTGTTTGTATCGTACCTACTGATTTCTTTGCCATGGCTTAATTATTTTATCTCTTTATGAACCGTCATTTTTTTAAGGATCGGGTTAAATTTCTTTAACTCCAATCTATCCGGTGTGTTCTTTTTATTTTTTGTTGAAATATATCTTGAGGTACCCGGTTTACCCGATGTTTTATGCTCTGTACACTCCAAGATTACCTGTATTCTATTACCTTTCTTTGCCATATTACTGTGTCTTAGTGGTGAGGATTATTTAATCAAATATCCCTTTTCCCTTGCTTCCTTGATGACCGCAGAGATCCCTTTTTTATTGATATTTTTTAATGCAGAAGTGGAAATTTTTAAGGTTATCCATTTATCTTCTTCAGGAATATAAAAACGTTTCTTTAATAAGTTAATATTAAATTTACGTTTAGTTTTATTCATAGCGTGGGATACATTGTTCCCTACCATTGCCTTTTTACCCGTAAGCTCACAAACTCTTGACATTGCTCTAATCTTTATTTTGTTATTTCAAAACAGGCTGCAAATTAACGATATTTTTACATAACAGCCAACACTAATTTAAAAAATATTTCTTGTTTTTTTCTGGATTATCAGAAGGCGCCTGTCCTACTCAAACCCTTTGTTTTTCATTTAGCTCTTTGAGAAGCATCTCAAATGCCTTAGCCACAGCCCTTTTAACCACTTGATCCCTGCTATTTCCCAATATAAATTTTTTCGAAAAGACTCGGTCGGGCGTCGCTAATGCAATATAAACCGTCCCTACTTCTGCCTCGCTATCCCCTTTTGTTGGCCCTGCATTTCCTGTAGTTGCCAACGCATAATCCGACTTAAACATTTTTTTTGCATTTTTGGCCATCGCTTCGCACACCTCTGCGCTTACCACACTGTGTTTTTGGATTAAGCCGGAAGGCACCCCAAGGATATCTGATTTTGATTGAGTAGCATAGGGTACTATTCCGCCCTTAAAGCAATTAGAAGCTCCGGGATTCGCTGTAAACTCAGCTGCAATTTCTCCGCCCGTACAACTTTCAGCAACTGCCAAAAACCGATTTTTGGCAACCAGCATTTTATTTATAGTGAGCGTAATATCATCATCAGCACCGCTCAAATCTGAAATAATATCTTCCAGAAGCGGATATATTTTCTCAAATTCCTGTTCTATAGCCAATTTTAGCTCCTCCTCATGCTCCCCTTTTCCGGACAATCTCAACCTAACTTTTCCAAGTGCCGGCAAATAGGCCAGTTTTATAAAAACAGGTAAATTTCTTTCCCATTCCTCAATTCTAAGCGCAATTGCACTCTCACCTAAACCATAGGTTTTTATTGTTTTGTGAAAAATAAAAGGCCTTTTAAATTCCTTCTGAAGTTTTGGGAGTACCTCGAGCTCCATCATCATTTTCATCTCAAAAGGAACCCCTGGCATAGCGATAAAAACCTTGTCCTCCTTCTTCATCCATAAACCAGGCGCCGTGCCGTACTTATTAAACAAAATCTGGGCTTTAGACGGAACCAAAGCCTGCTCCCTGTTCAGGTTTGAAATAGGAGTTGAAATATGTTTAGCGAAAAGTTCTTCAACGTGCTTGAGTACTTGCTCATTATTCACAAGAATGTCATCAAAATATTCACATAAGGTATACTTTGTTACATCATCGTTTGTAGGACCAAGGCCACCGGTTATTAAAACAACATCTGCCCGCTCTGAAGCTTCTTTAAGGGTTTGTAAAATGTGCGGTTTATCATCCTCTATGGAGGTGATCTGGTGAACGGAAATCCCTATCTTATTTAAATTCTGTGCGATAAACGCAGAATTGGTATCTACAATTTGCCCAATTAAGATCTCATCTCCAATGGTAATTATTTCAGCGGTCATTAGAGGTCATAATCTTTCCTCAGTTCCTGTTCCGAAAGCGTCACTTTATCGGCGATTTCCCTGCCGGCAATTCCAGCGTTTTCAAAACTCGTATTGCCTTTAGACCAGGACTCAATCACAAGGATTTGCTCCATTAAATCCAAACCAAAAAGTGCCAAATTTGGCTTCATTTTATGTGCATATTGATATGCAAGCTTGGGATTATTGTTATCTATAGCTTCAGTCATAGATCGCACATCCGGCGGAATTTCCTCAAGAAATGTTTCCACAATCACTTTTACAAAATCATCATCACCGCCAGCCATTTCATTTACTGCCTTCAAATCGTAATAATTACTCATCTATTTTACGTTAATTGAAAAAAATTGTTCTTCTTCTATAAAACCCGTTAATGCATCATTAATGGAAACTTTTCCCACGCCCTGCGGAGTTCCTGTAAATATTATATCGCCAATTTTTAAAGTGAAAAATTGAGAAACATAAGAGATTATTTCATCTGTTTTCCAAAGCATATTGCCGGTATTGCCATGTTGAACACGCTCCCCGTTTTTTAGCAAGCTAAAGTTAATATTATTTAAATCACTGAAAGAATTTTTATCTATCCATTTTTCCCCAATAACCGCAGCACCATCAAAAGCTTTGGACTTTTCCCAAGGCAATCCTTTTTCCTTTAATTTTTGCTGAAGGTCTCTCGCGGTAAAATCTATCCCTAATCCTATTTCATCATAGTATTTATGAGCGAATTTTTCCTGAATATATTTCCCCACTTTTTTAATCTTTACCAGGAGCTCCACTTCATAATGCACATCATCAGAAAAATCGGGGATAAAGAAGGGTTGCTTTTTCAATAAAACAGCGGTATCTGGTTTTAAAAAGATAACCGGTTCTTCCGGACGCTCATTATTTAATTCTGAAATATGTTCCGTATAATTTCTGCCAATACAAATTATTTTCATCTGTAGCTATTTATTGTTATGCTTATCCATTTGGAAACTTAAACACTTTTTTTATCCGCCTGAGCCTTTCGACCGGCTCTGTTAAGGGTCAAACAACGTCTCGACTGCGCCCGACGTGACACTTTTAGCTTCATTTGTGTTTGCATCCAGTTGCCCGTATGCTCATTTTACCTATTCTGAAGCTTTACGTTGAACCATATTTCAGGTGATTATTTCAATTTGGTATTGAGTTTCCTTAGTTTAATAGCAGTAAGTACTTTTTTGGTATATAGCGGAAAATCGGCATTT
>JAWOHC010000371.1:0-3220 GCA_046496275.1 Gillisia sp. | reverse complement strand
AGATAATACGAGATTACATCATAAAAGTTTCCACCTGGTATACAAAACGTCTGAGAATTTTCAGATCACCGCGGGATTACAACATTTTGCTCAATGGGCAGGTACCTCACCTGATTTCGGAAAATTACCGGGCAGTTTCAGCGATTACATCAATGTGATTACTGGAAAAGAAGGGTATGATACTGTAGGTGGCCAGGAAGCGAATGCCATTGGGAACCATCTTGGAAGCTATGAAGTATATATAGATACCAGGATAGCCGATTACAACGTTCAATTTATATACAATCATTTGTTTGAGGATGGATCTGGACAAGTTTTAAGGAATACCCCAGACGGGCGTTATGGTGTCTATATTGAGGATCCAAATCCCGGGAAGTGGATCGATGCTTTTATCTATGAATTTTATTACACAAAAAATCAAAGTAAGAACTTTCCAACTTCGGACGGAACTGACAATTATTTTAATAACAATTTGTACCGTTCCGGATGGACCTATGAAAACAGGATTTTAGGACTTCCCTTTATAACCCTTGATGAAAACAGGTTTAGAGTGAACAACAATAAAATTGTTGCTCACCATATTGGAATTACAGGAATTGCTTTTGAGAAGCTTCCATATAAATTGTTGACTAGTTACAGGAGAAATTATGGAGGTAAGGGTTCTTCTATTAACCAGAACAATATCCTGTCCACCTACCTGGATCTAAAAGTTTGGCAGAATATATTGGATGTGAACATACAGTTGGGCGCAGATGTGATTTCAGATTCTTCAACAAATCTGGGGTTTGGTTTGCAGGTTAGTAAAAGTTTTTTCTGATAATTTTGTTATCCCTAAAGTTTTTGTAATTTGAGTTTTTTTCTCAGTAATACGTACCCCAAAAACTACGTAAATGCAAAATGAACCTAAAGAAAGTGCTTCCCGTGAAGCGATAATTCAGGAAATACATGCCGGTTGCATATCTTCACATAAACCTAAAAATGCTTTAATTAATCTCCGACTAAATGGAGATTTGGAAACAATAAATGCTCCGGCAGCCAAAATTATTTTCGATCAATTTAAGACCAACCTGTCTCAGGGAGACTCGATATTAACTATCATTCCCTCAGCTAATCTTGGAGCTTTTGGTGAACATTTGAAATCTGCCTGTTCCGGTTTATTTACTGAATACCAAATCCCATCCAAAGACTCCCTGGAATCTGTTAGCTTTTTGTTTTCTCCCGTTTTTGATGAATTTGATAAGGTAAACTATATTCAAATCGTGGTCAATTATAAAAAAATCCCAGTAAAAAATAAGTTTATAATTGAAGATAAATTAAAAGAACTGTTTGATAATTCCACTTTAGCCATTTTTTTGACTAAGCCCTCCGGTGAAATACTGGAAGTCAATAGTGCGGCTAATCGTATGTTTAATTACAATAGCGAGGAATTCAGGGAAAATGGCAGAAATGTCCTTTTCGATTCCAGTGATGGTGAATTGATGAAGTTGTTAGAGATCAGGAAAATTAAGGGCTCTGTACAAGGAGAACTTTCCGCATTCAAAAAAGATGGCACCAAATTCCCGGTACAAGTTTTTTCTTCTATTTATAAAGATAGCTCCGGGGAGGAATTTGCAAATAACGTAATAATAGATATCTCTCGACAACGTCTTCAGGAAATTGAACTTGCTAAAACTACTCAAATTTTCAAATCATTATTTGAATGTCATCCAGATCCTGTTTACTCGTGTGATTTGGAAGGGAATTTCATCAGTTTAAATCCCAGTGCATTAAATTTGAGTGAAGGATCATTAGAACAGCTTTCAAAGATGAATTTTGCACCTCTGATCCCAGATAAAGATCTCGCAATGGTTTCCAGGCATTTTGAAAGCGCCTGCCAGGGTGAAACCCAAAGTTATACTACTGGTTTTATTAGTTTAAAAGGCACTAAAAGAAGACTTCAAATTACCAATTTCCCAATTATTGCTGATGGTGAGATCACAGGGGTGTTTGGCATTGCACGTGATATAACAGATTTTGAAAAAAATAAAAAGAATGCCAAACAAAGCGGAGAACGTCTCAGGAAAATTTTAGATCAATCCCTGGATGTGATTTGTACTATAAATGAAGCAGGCAAACTTACAGAAGTGAGTGCCGCGAGTTTTAAAAACTGGGGTTATACTCCGGAAGAACTTATAGGTGTGGATTATATAGAATTGGTTCATCCGGAAGACCGTGAGGTTACAAAAAAAGTAGCCGGTGAAATAATAAGTGGTTCCAATGTGAATAATTTCTTCAATAGATATATAAGGAAGGATGGAACTATAGTTTCCAATATTTGGGCTGTGCAATGGAATGAGGAAGAGAAGTTAATGTATTGTATAGCAAAAGATGCATCAGAAATTCTGGAAGCTGAAAGGCTCTTAACCCGCGAAAAGAATTTATTAAAGGCAATTATCGATAATATCCCAGATTATATTTTTGTAATTGACAGGGATCACAAAACAGTACTTTCCAATAAGAAATTTTATGCCGATTACCTGGGAGGTTCTAATGAAAAGGTCACATTGAATTTGAAGCCAACAGATTATTTCCCTAAAGATGAGGGTCTTGAAATAATGGTAAATAACGAAAAGGTAATGGGAAGCGGTATGCCCGTGATCAATCGGCAGGATATTATTTATGATTACAAGGGGAAAAAGGAGGTGATTTTATTGTCTAAAGTACCTTTGAGAACGGAGGGAGGAAAGGTGGAAGGAATGGTTGGAATAGGAAGAAATATTACAGCTACCTATTATTTTGAGCAGGAACAAAAGTTAATCTATGAGATAATTAGCGCCCTTAGCAAAGCTTCAAATTTAACTTCCGGCTTAAGAAAAACAATTAAGAAAATTGCTGAATTTCTTAACTTTCAGGCTGCTGAAGCCTGGGAAGTTGGCTATGATGAATCTGTGATTAGAAGAATAACAGATTTTGTTCAGGCTGAGGAAAATTTGCTGATGAGTAATTCTTTGAAACATTGTAAAAAAGGTGAGGGCCTGCCTGGAATTGTTTGGGAGTCAAAATCGGTGGAAATTTGGGGTAATTTACCAGAAGACCAACGATTTATAAGAAGAAAATCGCTTCTAAACACCGATATAACTTTTGGGATAGGAGTTCCCCTTATATTTAAGAATGAAGTTATTACAGTTCTTACTTTTTTCGGAAATAACATAGAGCGTTATGATGGGATTGCACAGATATT
>JAWOHC010000250.1:0-6879 GCA_046496275.1 Gillisia sp. | reverse complement strand
GGAAGAACCATGGGTCACGCAGGTGCAATTGTTGGTGGAAGCGAAGATACCGCTCAGGCTAAAAAAGCTATATTAAGAGAAAACGGAATTCACGTTGTAGATTCTCCGGCAGAAATAGGTAAAAAAGTAGCTGAACTTTTAAAAGCTTAAGCTAAACTTAAATATTTTAGATTATAATCCTCCTTGATTATCCTTAAACGGTAATTTCAGGAGGATTTTTTATTTTAAAGCCTCTGGCTTTTGTTATATTTGATTTTAGAAATTTTTACTCTTCCTTTTATTAGGGGGACACATCATTACAATTAAACAAAGAAATAATAATGAAATTATTAGAAGGAAAAAATGCTATCATAACCGGTGGAAGCCGCGGAATAGGAAAAGGAATTGCTCAGGTTTTTGCTAAACATGGGGCCAATGTTGCCTTTACCTACGCTTCTTCTGTAAATGCAGCAAATGAGCTGGAAAAAGAACTGGGTGAATTTGGTATTAAAGCCAAAGGCTATCAATCCAATGCTGCCAATTTTAAGGAATGTGAAGCGCTTATAAAGAATGTAGCCGAAGATTTTGGCCAGATAGATATCGTGATTAACAATGCCGGAATCACCAAAGACAATCTTTTAATGCGAATGAGTGAGGAGGATTTTGACCAGGTAATTGAAGTGAACCTGAAATCTGTTTTTAATATGACCAAGGCGGTTCAAAAAACGATGTTGAAGCAACGCAGTGGAAGCATAATTAATATGAGTTCTGTAGTTGGGATAAAAGGAAATGCAGGCCAGTCCAATTATGCAGCTTCAAAAGCAGGAATTATAGGTTTTTCAAAATCCATGGCTTTAGAACTTGGATCACGAAATATTCGCACCAATGTAATTGCCCCGGGATTCATCGAAACGGAAATGACCGAAAAGCTGGATGAGAAAACCGTGGACGGCTGGAGAGAATCTATTCCGCTAAAACGCGGGGGAACCCCTGAAGATATTGCAAATGCCTGTGTGTTTTTAGGCAGTGAGTTAAGCAGTTACATCACTGGACAGGTAATCCAGGTAAATGGCGGAATGCTTACTTAAATTTAACTTTTAAAAATGTCATTACCCACTGTATTATTAATAACCCTGGCTGCAATTTTTGCGCTGGGGTTTGTTTTTTTTAAATATTTCTTCGGAAATAAAAAACACAGTGGAAATATATTTGTTCTGGCCGGGTTAAGATTTATAAGTGTTTTTTTACTGTTGCTGCTGCTTATAAATCCCAAAATCACACAAAAAATACTGGAGGTTGAAAAGCCCTGGCTTTTAATCGCGGTAGACCAATCCGCTTCCATAGATCATATGGAGAAAGCAGACAGCGTTCAATCCTATCTTGATTATTTGAGAACCCATACAGAGTTAATGGAAAAGTTTTCCATAGAAACCTATGGCTTTAGCAGCGAAGCTGCGGTTTTAGGAAAAGATTCTCTAAAATTCACTGGGCAGCAAACAAATATTTCCAGATCATTGAAGACACTGGGAAAATTGAACAGATCAAAACAAGCAGCGTTTATATTGATTACAGACGGTAATCAAACCATTGGAGAAGATTTCCAATACCTTAAAACCGATAAAAATATAAATATCTTACCGGTTGTGGTTGGGGATACGGCAGCTCCCATAGATCTTTATATTTCTAATCTCAATGTCAATAAATACGCTTTCCTCAATAACAGGTTTCCGGTGGAAGTTTTGATCAATTATTCAGGAAAAGAATCCACAACTACCAAATTTGAAATAAGATCAGGAAATTCAGTCCTGTTTTCAAAGGATGTGAATTTTAATTCAGAAAACAATTCAGAAATTATAAACACAACTTTACCGGCAACCAGGTTGGGCAGCAGTTTTTATACTGCGGAGATCTCCCCGTTAGCTTCTGAAAAAAACATCCTCAATAACACCCGGACATTTGGGGTTGAAGTGATCGATGAAAGAACATCGGTTTTAATCCTAAGCTCCATTGCCCATCCCGATTTGGGGATGCTCAAAAAATCTATAGAATCCAATGAACAACGCGAGGTAAAAATAGATTATATAAGAAATTATAAGGATTTAAATTTATCTGATTTTCAATTGATTATAGTGTATCAGCCAAACAATCAGTTTAATGATGTTTTTGACGTTATTAAAGCCGAAGGTCTTAATAATTTACTGATTACAGGAACGGAGACAGATTGGAGATTCCTGAATTCTGTTCAACAAAATTTTAATAAAGCTCATACCTCACAAACCCAGGAAGTCTTTGCGAATTTTAATCAAAATTTTTCTGAATTTCAGTTTGAAGATTTGGGCTTTAATAGGTTTCCACCTTTGGAAGATACTTTTGGGATCCTTAAAATCATGGATAGATCTTTTAGCCCCTTATTATATCAAATACAGGAAGGGGTTCAAACCGAGTTGCCTTTACTGGCAGTAGCTGAAAATAATTCGGTAAAACAGGCGGTGTTGTTTGGTGAGAATATCTGGAAATGGAGAGTTCAGTCCTATGTCAATTCCGGTTCCTTTGAAGCATTCGATAACTTCACCGGTAAATTGATACAATATCTTGCCAGCACTAAAAAACGGGATCGATTAAGCTTTGATATAGAGCCATTTTATCATGGAAATGAACAGGTTAGAGTCATTGCCCGGTTTTTTGATCAGAATTACGTTTTTGATCCAACGGCAGATTTAATTATCCAACTTGATAATTCAGGAACCAAAATAGAATCCGGAATGTTATTGGATAGCAATGTTTATAAATTTGAAGCGGAAGATCTGGAACCTGGAGAATATACTATGAGAATAACCGAGCAAAAAACCGGTATTTCAAGGCTGGGAAGTTTTTCAATACTTGAATACAATGCAGAACAGCAGTTCTCTTCTGCTAATATTTCCAAGCTGCAGGCTTTGGCCCAAAATAATGAATCTGTATTATTTTATTTAAATGATGCAACTTCTTTAAAAGAGCATTTACTTTCACAAGAAGCCTATGTATCTATACAGAAAAGCCATGAAAAACATGTATCTTTGATCAATTGGAAGTTTTTGCTCGCTTTACTTGTTTTATCTTTGGGTATCGAGTGGTTTTTGCGAAAATATTTCGGTTTTATTTAATAATTTTAAACATTTTTTTATGGAGAAGTTACCAAAAATTGGCTTGCCAATTTTATTTGCTGTAGTTGTATTAATAATACTAATTGCAAAGTCTACAGTTACTATAAATTCCGGAGAAGCCGGGGTTTTATATAAAACCTTTGCAGATGGGGTTGTAACGGATGAACCGCCTTTAGGGGAAGGGTTTCATTTTGTTGCTCCCTGGAATAAAATATTCGTCTATGAGGTTCGTCAGCAATCTCTTGATGAAAAAATGCAGGTTTTATCTTCCAACGGACTGGAAATTAATCTTGACGCAACGGTATGGTTTCAGCCATCCTATGCTGATTTAGGGAAATTGCATCAGGAAAAAGGAGAAGCGTATGTTCAACGTGTGCTTCAACCGGCTATTCGATCTGCAGCGCGTAGCGTAGTAGGAAGATATATCCCGGAACAACTATATGCCAGCAAAAGAGAGGCGATTCAAAAGGAAATTTTTGATGAAACTCAAATCCTTTTAGCGCAGCAGTATGTTCAGGTAAATGAAGTTCTTGTAAGAGATGTTTCGCTTCCTAAAACAATCAAAGATGCAATCGAAAGAAAGCTTGGGCAAGAGCAGGAATCTCTGGAATATGTGTTTAGACTTGAAAAAGCCCAACAAGAGGCCGAAAGACAGCGTATTGATGCAGAAGGTAAAGCGACTGCCAACAGGATACTTAGCGCATCCCTTAATGATCAAATCCTTAAGGAAAAAGGAATTCAGGCTACCGTAGAGCTTGCAAAATCTCCTAACGCCAAAGTAGTTGTTATTGGCGGCGGTGATGGCGGAATGCCACTAATTTTAGGAAATAACTAGATTAGACAAAGCATAAATTTTTATAAACCTATATTTTTTCTGAAAAAAAATATTAGATTTGCCAAGACAATGGAAAAAAATCAACTACATCACCATCATTTTCAGTACTGCGCTCAGGCGAGGTGAATTTGATATGTAGTGTTTTCAACATATTTTAAAACCCGTTTGAGTTACTCAAACGGGTTTTTTATTTGGTAAAATTCAAAAAAATAAATAAATGAGCAACGAAAAATTACGAATCGCAATTCAAAAAAGCGGAAGGCTAAATGAAGATTCTCTTCAAATTTTGAAAGATGCGGGAATTTCCATAGATAATGGAAAAGAGCAGCTAAAAGCATCGGCAAGGAATTTCCCTTTGGAAGTATTATACCTTAGAAATGGGGATATCCCACAATATTTAAGAGATGGGGTTGTAGATGTGGCAATTCTGGGTGAAAACGTACTTGTGGAAAAGGGGGATGATATCATCAGAGGTGAAAAACTTGGGTTTTCAAAATGCCGGGTTTCACTTGCTGTTCCCAAGTCCATGAAATACACGAATATTAAGGATTTAGACGGGAAGAAAATCGCTACTTCCTATCCCAATACGGTGAATGCCTTTTTAGCCGAAAAAGGTATTTCTGCCGAGCTTCATATCATAAATGGTTCTGTAGAGATAGCTCCCAGTATTGGTCTGGCAGATGCTATTTGTGATATCGTTTCAAGCGGAAGCACTCTATTTAAAAACAATTTAAAAGAGGTGGAAGTGATGCTGAAAAGTGAAGCGGTCCTGGCAATTTCTCCGCTTATTTCCAGCGAAAGAAAGCTAATACTTGAAAAGCTGCAATTCCGTCTGAATTCTGTTCTCAATGCGCGTACTTCCAAATATATTTTAATGAATGTCCCTAATGATAAATTAGAAAATGTCATTAAATTATTGCCGGGAATGCGCAGTCCAACGGTTTTGCCACTGGCAGAAGAAGGCTGGAGTTCCTTGCATACCGTAATCAATGAGGAGCGTTTTTGGGAGGTTATAGATGAGTTGAAGCAAAATGGAGCTGAAGGAATTCTGGTAGCTCCAATCGAGAAAATGGTAATGTAATTTATTGGGGATTTAAACCCATAAATGGGATAAAAAATAAAATAATGAAAAAAATATTCAATCCGGCAAAGGAAGACTGGAACTCGATATTACTGCGCCCAACCAAAACTGTTGATGAAATTGAAGCTACTGTAACCGAGGTTTTTTCTGAAATAAAACTAAAAGGGGATCAGGCGGTATCAAAATACACCGATCTTTTTGACGGAGTAAAACTGAATGATTTCAAAGTTAGTTCAAAAGAGATCAGCGAAGCAGCATCATTGGTTTCTGATGAGTTGAAAGCGGCAATCGCTTTGGCAAAAACCAATATCGAAAAATTCCATGCGGCTCAAAAATCAGAGAGAATTAGTGTAACAACCAGTCCTGGAGTAGAATGCTGGCAGGAAAAGCGCCCCATTCAAAAAGTAGGACTTTATATTCCCGGAGGAACTGCACCGTTGTTTTCTACAATTTTAATGCTCGCCACTCCTGCCAATATTGCTGGTTGCAAGGAGATTATCCTGTGCACCCCGCCAAACAGGGAAGGAAAAGTAGATCCTGCCATTTTGTACACTGCAGCCTTAACTGGGGTCACTAAAATTTTTAAAATTGGTGGTATTCAGGCGATAGGCGCCATGACCTTTGGAACCCAAACAGTTCCGAAAGTCTATAAAATCTTTGGACCAGGAAATCAGTTTGTAACCGTGGCCAAACAACTTGCAACCAAACATAATGTAGCTATAGATATGCCTGCGGGGCCATCGGAATTACTTGTAGTAGCCGATGATTCTGCCGATGCCTCTTTTGTCGCTTCCGATTTACTTAGTCAGGCCGAACACGGCGCCGACAGTCAGGTAATCCTTGTTTCAACTTCCAAAGATTTGATTTCTGCTGTTGAAGCTGAAATTGAAGCCCAGATCGCCCTTCTTCCCCGAAAAGAGGTCGCTCAAAAGGCCATTGATAATTCTAAACTTATCTTTGTTGAAAACGATGAACTTGCGCTGGAAATGATTGACGAATATGGCCCTGAACATTTTATTATCTGTACTAAAAACGAGGATTTTTATATAGATGGAATTCAAAATGCGGGATCGGTATTTATAGGGAATTATACTCCGGAAAGTGCCGGGGATTACGCTTCGGGAACCAATCATACCTTGCCAACAAACGGATACGCCAAACAATATAGCGGGGTTAACCTGGATAGTTTTATGAAGAGTATGACCTTTCAGAAAATAAGCGAAGAAGGCATTCGGGGAATAGGTCCTGCAATTGAATTGATGGCGGAAGCAGAAGGTTTGCAGGCACACAAAAATGCTGTGACACTGAGATTAAAAAAGCTCAATAATTAATTATTAGCCACAATGGCACTTTTTAATATGAACACAAACTTTGATGTTAACGGGCTGGTTAGGCCAAATGTGGCCAAACTGAAACCTTATTCCTCTGCAAGGGACGAATTTCAATCTACCGGAACAGAAATGGTATTTTTGGATGCCAATGAAAACCCGTTTCAAACCGATGTGAACCGGTATCCGGATCCGCAACAGCGAACCTTAAAATCAGAACTCGCAAAAATTAAAGGAGTAGCTCAGGAGAATATACTGTTGGGGAATGGAAGCGACGAGGTGCTGGATCTTCTTTTTAGAGCCTTTTGCGAGCCTAAAACAGATAATGTGATCACATTGCCGCCAACCTATGGAATGTATGCTGTATTGGCTAATATCAACGATGTGGAAAACAGGGAAGTAGAACTCACCCCAGGTTTCCAACCCGACATTTCAAATATTCTAAAAGCCGTTGACACGCATAGCAAAATAATTTTTCTTTGTTCTCCAAACAATCCAACCGGGAATTCCTTT
>JAWOHC010000234.1:0-4698 GCA_046496275.1 Gillisia sp. | reverse complement strand
TGCTCCTCTCCGGACTTGGAAGCTGGTTGTCTTCTACCATAAAACTAACACTTGCAGGCATCCGCAAAATTGTGCTGTTCATCGTACTGCTGTTGCTGGTGTATGCCGGGAGCTTGCCATGGCTGCTGGAAGCCGGGATGGGATTTTCAATTTGGGGAAAGATCCTGCTTACTTTGGTGCTCATAGGACTTCCTTCCTTTTTTATGGGAATGCCTTTCCCGTTGGGATTGCATTTTCTTTCCCAACGGAATGAAGAAGCGGTTCCCTGGGCCTGGGGTATCAACGGCTGCCTTTCGGTAGTAAGTGCTTCCCTGGCCACCATACTGGCCATTGAAATAGGATTTTCAGTGCTGATGTTGCTGGCCGCAACCGCTTATTTTATCACGCTGGCTTCCAGTTTTCTGGTGAAGCAACAATGAGG
This sequence comes from Gillisia sp., assembly GCA_046496275.1. Classification (GTDB taxonomy): domain Bacteria; phylum Bacteroidota; class Bacteroidia; order Flavobacteriales; family Flavobacteriaceae; genus Gillisia. Next base: position 4,277 of record JAWOHC010000234.1, on the reverse strand, counting down.
GAATAATACCATTTAAACTTTGAATTTTATAAAGTTGTTAGGCCAGCCCAGATCAAAAACCACAAAAGATCTGAAAGGGTGAGATAATTAAAGTGCTAACTTCCTCCTTCCTGATTTTATTTCGCCCTTTCAGGGCTTCCTTAAACTACCGTCTTTTTTCGATGGGCTTTGCCCATCGTTGATATATTTCGCCCTTTCAGGGCTATAAAACACTACCCCAGAGTTTATACGTCAACATAAATCAAATATTCCAATTTTCAAAAGGTAAAATCAGGGCAGGTGAAATCAAAAACCATAACAGCCCTGAAAGGGCAAAATCTCTTAATACAGGGTGTTGCCCTGTGTTAAGAGTTTCATAGATATAGCGTCTGAAAGGGTGACATAATTAACTTACGATCTTCCTCGTACCCGTTTTTTTTTCGCTTTTCAGGGCTATATAAAACTACATTAAGCAGAGTTTGTGCGTCAACATAAATCAAACATTCCAGTTTTCAAAGGTTAAGTTAGGCCAGGTTAAATCAAAAACCAAAAAGCCCTGAAAGGGTGAAATCTCTTAACACAGGGTGTAGCCCTGTGTTAAGAGATACATAGATATAGCCCTGAAAGGGTGACATATTTAAGATGCGATCTTCTTCGTACCTGTTTTTATTTCGCCCTTTCAGGGCTTTCTTAAACTATCGTCTTTTATTCGATGGGCTTTGCCCGTCGCTAATATATTTCACCCTTTCAGGCCTTTCATCCTCATTGTTCTGTTAATTGAGGAGTCATTATTTAGGCATATCATCCTCACTTTCAGTATCATCTGCTTTTAAAATAGTCCTGATCCTATCGATATGAACCTGAGACATTTGTGCTCTTTCAAGAGCTGATTGAGAACTAACGCCTTTTGCCCCCCGTGCCATTGCAGTCAGCAGGTTTTTTCGCTCCTCGAACATCCGCAATGCGGTCCACATGGTTTCTTCAATCTTACTGGTTTGTTCAGCCAAAAGTGCAGCTGAAGTATATGCGTGCCCGGTATGACAACGGAATCTCATGTCAGTATCCGCACCTATTTTCCACAAAACACCGCCGCAACCGGGGCAATTAAAAGGAACCTGATTGCCCACTGCATTTACCGAAGATAAATCGCTCAATACACGTTGGGCTATTTCAGCCTCTATCACAACATCTTCCGGAGTAGGTTTCTGCTTCCTTAATTTCCGGAGAATAAGTTTGTCCAGCAGGACTCCCATTTCAGAAATAGGGAGGGAATAATCAATTTTCACATTATTCAGGGCATTTCTGGGCATATCGGGATACTCGGCCTCGTCGGGATCCTGAACAATACAGGTTCCTCCGCAGCTTTTAATCGCTTTCATTCCTGAAGTTCCATCATCCAGATATCCGGTAAGCAAAATCCCTATTACACCCGTCCCAAATGCTACGGCAGCCGATCTAAATAAAGGATCTATTGCAGGCCGTGACCTGTTTTCATGAGCGCCTTTGGTCACCAGGATTTTCAGGTCTCCGCCAATCATCAGGTGATGGTCTGAGGGTGCGAGGTATAAATTTCCCGGTTTCAGGATGTTTCCGCTTTTTCCATGTTGACATTTTACAGTACCTAATGTATTAAGCTCATCTAAAAGTACATTTCCAGTGGCATCGGGTGAAATATGCCGGACAACTAATATCGGGAGGGGAAAATCCCCGGGCAGTTGGCTAATTAATTTTTTTAATGCGCTAAGTCCCCCGGCAGATGTACCAATTACAACTACCCTGGAAATTTTATCGGGCTTCTCTTTTTTACCGGGTTTCTTCATTTTTATATTTTCTAAAATTGGCCAATTCCGAATCCTGTTTTTTCATTATTGCTTCTGAAAAATCCGGATCCACAGGCAAGATATGATTGGAGAACAGGTTTTTCAAAGCATTTAACACCTTTCTTTTATGGGGTGTTAAATAATTTACAAGGGGATTTTTGGAAAGTTTTGAACCTCCCTTTCTTCATCTCCTTTGCTATAAAGGATACGGCTTGGCCGGCTTTTTCGGGCAACATTCCGGGCCTTTTCCATCGCATCTTCTTCCTTATCAAAACTTTCGATAAATTCATCGTTGTAGTCCAGTACCTGCCATTGTTCCCCTTTGGTTTCCCATTGTACCCAATAAGTCCGTTCCTTTACTGCCGCTTCCTTACCTTTTAAAATGTCGATGATCATCTTTCCATCACTGTAGCTTCCGTCGGGATAGGGCATGGGAAACAGGGCGAAAAAAATATAGTAGAGGGAAAAGTATAAAAACTGATAGGTGACAATTCCGGTTTCCAAAAGTTCATTTTCAGCAAGGATTATTACACCGAGTACCCCTAAAAGATTAAAAAAAGAACCTCCGGAAAAAATGAGAATATTGGCAAATTTATTTTTTCGCTTAATATTTTCAAAAATACACACGCCATACCAGAAGTAGTACTTCCTTATTTCCAGCATCCCAAGCCTAAATACAGGTTTTCCGCTACCCACGGTAATCTTAATCTTCTTCCCACCCATGAGCCACGCAAAAAAAACGTGTCCGGCCTCATGTAAAATGGAGATCACTGGTAGTACCAGGAAAAAGGCCAGCAAGAATTTTGGGATATCGCTTATGCTAATCATGGATGGTTTTTAAACAATAAGTGCACTATTATGAGTCTCAGATTAGAGCTTGTATTTAATATCTTCTAAATCCGATTCTTAAGTTCCCAATGTACTGAAAAATCGAATATCAATTTCTGAACTAAATCTTAAGACAATTCTGTTTTATCGCATTAAACCCCATCGCCCTAAATTATTGTTCAACTGTGGTTTTAGCACATATAATCAGGTAAAAGGGCATTTCCCAAAAAACCTGAAATTCCTGATTGGAGGTTTCCAAAACTTAAGAATTTGTCCCTTCATCGCACTTTACGAAGTGCAGCGTGCTTTTCCACAGCTGACCTCAAGCCTTTTTTACGAGCTGATTTCACCCGTTTACGGAAACCCGTAAGGAATATCCCCTGCCCCGATTTACCTTTATCTCCACAGACCTGTCCACTGTTAACTATTCCTTTTTTGAAGGAAAAAGTAAGGATTGATACCGGCTTTTAATTTTTTAACAAGTCCTGGTTCCTGGTTCTTGAAGTTACGCCAAAAGCGGAACGATCTTGAATCATTATTAACAAGTCCTGGTTCTTGATTCTTGCAGTTACGCCAAAGGCGGAACGATCTTGATTCTTACCGGACATTAGTATTTTAAAAAAATGAAACAACTGTTTTTGTTATGCATCAGGATGTATTGGAAATGGGTGCCACTTCCACAACGCGGACCCTGCCTGTTCTCCACAACCTGTTCCCATCATATTTATGATCAAACCGCTGCCCACGGCTTTCTTGCCGGGATAAAAGCATTCCTGTTTCGCTACAAAAACTGTCGCGGAGGATTCTCCATGTTTAAAAATCCACTTACCGGAAAAACCCAAATGATCCTTAGATCCAATAAAATTATTGGAGAAGATGAGATTGCACCAAGGTTTTTGAGGGAGGAGCGGTGTGCGTGAGGAGGGAGTGGGGTTTGATTTTTTTGAATTATTCAGCTGATCTTAAAGCAAAAAGACCTCCTTATTATGCCAAATTAAAGATTCTTGTGAAGGATAGAATTTTTCATTTTCTGGTAAAATTATATTCCGACCGTCAAATTGTGAAATTGTAAAGTTTGATTCCTCTTTAGTAATTGTAGGAGAAACTCGCACCACAAAATTTGAATTAATAGTTATGAGTCCTCTATCAAACGCACGATGTAAGGTAGGTGAGAGGGTTATTCCATTGGTTACGGTGTCATCATTAGAAATGCTGAAAGGATAAATATGGCATGCATCAATCATTTGAACGTTATGAGTTGATTCTACTTTCATTCCCGTGATGCTGCAAGTATAGTCATATACTTTAGGAATGGTTTTTTTAAACAAACTTCCCCGCACAAAAATTTCTTCTTCAAAAGCGCCCTCCTGCAAGATTTCTTTTAAATTTTGCATATGATTAAGATAAGCTTCCTTGGGTTCATTCAATATTTCATTTTCAATTCTTTCCTCTTCATAATTTATAGCTGGCCTTTGATAAACGGTCTTAAAATCAGGGAAATATTTTTCTAAAATAAGTTGTTCAAACCACATCTGGTTAATTGGATCTTGAAGTAAAAAGAATAAATCTTTATCGATTTCAGCAAAAGCTATTGAATCACGCAAACTTTTAAAACTTTTGATACTCTTAGAACTGGTGGTTACTATTTCC